>NZ_PUGA01000010.1:0-229991 GCF_003236725.1 Pantoea sp. ARC270 | reverse complement strand
CTTCTGACTCGAACTGGGTGTGTGGCTTGATGGTGCCTGGCTTAGCCAGAACCTGACCACGCTGGATGTCTTCACGCTTGATACCGCGCAGCAGAACACCACAGTTTTCGCCTGCCTGACCCTGGTCCAGCAGCTTACGGAACATCTCAACACCGGTACAGGTTGATTTCGCAGTATCTTTGATACCTACGATTTCAACTTCGTCGCCGACTTTAACGATGCCGCGCTCAACACGACCGGTAACAACGGTACCACGGCCAGAGATTGAGAATACGTCTTCGATTGGCAGCAGGAACGGCATGTCGATCGCACGCTGTGGCTCTGGGATGTAGTTGTCCAGGTGCTCAGCCAGCTCGATGATTTTCGCTTCCCACTCAGCGTCGCCTTCCAGCGCTTTCAGAGCAGAACCACGAACGATTGGAGTGTCGTCGCCTGGGAAGTCATAGGCTGACAGCAGATCACGCACTTCCATCTCAACCAGTTCCAGCAGCTCTTCATCATCAACCATGTCACACTTGTTCAGGAACACGATGATGTAAGGAACGCCAACCTGACGACCCAGCAGGATGTGCTCACGGGTCTGTGGCATCGGGCCATCAGTCGCAGCAACAACCAGGATCGCGCCGTCCATCTGCGCAGCACCGGTGATCATGTTTTTCACATAGTCGGCGTGGCCTGGGCAGTCAACGTGTGCATAGTGACGAGTCGGGGTTTCATACTCAACGTGTGAAGTGTTGATGGTGATACCACGTGCTTTCTCTTCTGGTGCGTTATCGATCTGATCGAATGCACGCGCCTGGCCGCCGTAAGTCTTAGACAGTACGGTGGTGATAGCTGCGGTCAGGGTGGTTTTACCGTGGTCAACGTGACCGATGGTGCCCACGTTTACGTGCAGTTTGTTACGCTGAAATTGCTCTTTCGCCATGGCGATAATTCCTTACGTTGTGCCTTCACCACGTGGGTGAAGGCATCAGTTCAAATTTAAACCGTAGCTTATTTGCTACGAGCTTCAATAACGGCCTGCGCTACGTTGTTCGGCGCATCGTCATACTTCAGGAACTCCATGGAGTAAGAAGCACGACCTTTGGTCAGAGAACGCAGCTGAGTTGCGTATCCGAACATTTCAGACAGCGGAACTTCAGCGTGAATCTGAACGCCAGTAGCGTTAGATTCCTGCCCTTTAAGCATACCACGACGACGGCTAAGGTCACCGATGACATCACCCGTGTTCTCTTCCGGAGTCTCTACTTCAACCTTCATGATAGGCTCAAGCAGAACCGGCTGCGCTTGTTTAAAGCCTTGTTTGAAGGCGATAGACGCGGCCAGTTTAAACGCCAACTCAGAGGAGTCGACATCATGGTAAGAACCGAAGTGCAGACGCACGCCCAGATCCACAACCGGATAACCAGCCAGTGGGCCTGATTTCAGCTGCTCCTGGATACCTTTATCAACCGCAGGGATGTATTCACCAGGAATCACACCACCTTTGATATCGTTGACAAATTCGTAGCCTTTCGGGTTCGAACCTGGCTCCAGTGGGTACATGTCGATAACAACATGACCGTACTGACCACGACCACCAGACTGCTTGGCGTGTTTACCTTCAACGTCGGTAACTTTAGTGCGGATCGCTTCACGGTAAGCAACCTGTGGTTTACCCACGTTTGCTTCCACGTTGAATTCACGCTTCATACGGTCAACGATGATGTCGAGGTGCAGCTCACCCATACCGGCGATGATGGTCTGGTTAGATTCTTCATCAGTCCATACGCGGAATGATGGGTCTTCTTTCGCCAGACGGCCCAGAGCCAGACCCATTTTTTCCTGGTCAGCTTTGGTTTTCGGCTCAACAGCGATTGAGATCACTGGCTCAGGGAACTCCATGCGCTCAAGGATGATGACGTTATCCGGGTCACACAGGGTATCACCAGTGGTCACATCTTTCAGGCCGATCGCAGCGGCGATATCACCCGCACGGACTTCTTTGATTTCTTCACGCTTGTTAGCGTGCATCTGAACGATACGGCCCAGACGCTCACGGTTTGACTTAACCGGGTTGAACACGGTGTCACCAGTGTTAACAACACCAGAGTAAACGCGGAAGAAGGTCAGGTTACCTACAAACGGGTCGGTAGCGATTTTGAACGCCAGTGCAGCAAACGGCTCGTTGTCGTCTGAGTGACGAACAGCCGGCGTGTCTTTACCGTCGTCCAGCATACCGTTGATCGCGGTAACGTCAGTCGGTGCTGGCAGATATTCAACAACGGCATCCAGCATCGCCTGAACACCTTTGTTCTTAAATGCAGAACCACAGGTTACCAGGATAATTTCGTTGTTCAGAACGCGCTTACGCAGAGCAGTTTTGATCTCTTCTTCGCTCAGCTCTTCACCGCTGAAGAATTTCTCCATCAGCTCTTCAGAGGCTTCTGCTGCTGCTTCGATCAGCTTGCCGCGCCATTCTTCAGCCAGTTCCTGCATATCAGCCGGGATATCTTCGTAAACAAAGGTTACACCCTGGTCTTCGTCGTTCCAGTTGATTGCTTTCATTTTCACCAGGTCAACAACACCGGTGAATTTCTCTTCTGCGCCGATAGCCAGCTGCAGAGGAACTGGAGTTGCACCCAGACGAACTTCCATCTGGTTAACAACTTTCAGGAAGTTAGCACCCATGCGGTCCATTTTGTTAACGAACGCAATGCGTGGAACTTTGTATTTGTTAGCCTGACGCCATACGGTCTCAGACTGTGGCTGAACGCCACCAACTGCACAGTAAACCATTACCGCGCCATCAAGAACACGCATAGAACGTTCTACTTCGATGGTGAAGTCAACGTGTCCTGGGGTGTCGATGATATTGATGTGGTGTGGTTCGAACTGCTTAGCCATACCAGACCAGTAACAGGTGGTCGCAGCGGAGGTGATAGTAATACCACGTTCCTGTTCCTGCTCCATCCAGTCCATGGTTGCTGCGCCGTCGTGTACTTCACCGATTTTGTGGTTTACACCGGTGTAGAACAGAACACGTTCGGTAGTGGTAGTTTTACCGGCGTCGATGTGCGCACTGATACCGATGTTACGGTAGCGAGCAATGGGTGTTTTACGAGCCATTTTATTCCTCGGTTTTTCGGACGTTCAAAATTAGTCAACCCCAGCGGGTTGGCCGTTTGGGCGCCCGCTGGTTTAACAATAACTACGCGACTGTTACCAGCGGTAGTGTGCGAACGCCTTGTTGGCTTCTGCCATGCGGTGAACGTCTTCACGTTTCTTAACTGCAGTACCTTTGTTCTCTGCAGCATCAGAAAGTTCGTTCGCCAGGCGAAGAGCCATTGATTTATCACCACGTTTACGAGCAGCATCTACGATCCAGCGCATTGCCAGGGCATTACGACGAACCGGACGGACTTCAACTGGTACCTGATAGGTAGAACCACCAACGCGACGTGACTTAACTTCGACAGTCGGGCGCACGTTTTCCAGTGCTACTTCAAAGGCTTCCAGGGAGTTTTTACCTGAACGCTGAGCCAGGGTCTCAAGCGCGGTATAAACGATAGATTCTGCAGTAGATTTTTTACCATCTACCATCAGGATATTTACAAATTTGGCCAGCAGCTCTGATCCGAACTTAGGATCTGGCAGAATTTTACGCTGACCAATGACGCGACGACGTGGCATGGAAATACTCCGTTGTTAATTCAGGATTGTCCAAAACTCTATGAGTTTATTTTGACATTTAATTTAAAACGTTTGGCCTTACTTAACGGAGAACCATTAAGCCTTTGGCTTCTTCACGCCGTACTTGGAGCGAGCCTGCTTACGGTCTTTAACACCTGAGCAGTCCAGCGCGCCACGAACGGTGTGGTAACGCACACCTGGCAGGTCTTTTACACGACCGCCACGGATCAGGATCACGGAGTGCTCCTGCAGGTTGTGACCTTCACCACCGATGTAGGAAGTCACTTCAAAACCGTTGGTCAGACGCACACGGCAAACTTTACGCAGTGCGGAGTTAGGTTTTTTAGGAGTGGTGGTGTACACACGAGTACAAACGCCACGTTTTTGCGGGCAAGCTTCCAGCGCCGGCACGTTGCTCTTTGCAACTTTGCGGACGCGTGGTTTGCGAACCAGCTGGTTAACTGTTGCCATTAAATAGCTCCTGGATTTGCTTTTGCTTCGTAAACACGTAATAAATCGCCTCGTAGAATTACGAGGAGGCAGAATTTTAGGGCTGCGTCAAAAGGGTGTCAAGAAATAACCAGGTTTTAGCCGATTACCAGACCATTTGTTGCGGATGCCTGATCGTTAGCGTGACAAAGCCATTATAGTCTACGGACCGCACAGTGGTCGAAATTTGTCCAGACAGCCCGCGCGCCTGGACATCTTCGTCCAGAACCCACAGCGTCGCTTTGCAGGCTGACAGCTGAACCCATGCCCGACTGCCAGCCACGGCAGCCAGCACACCATCCTGTAGCAGCAGCAGATCATCACCGGCTTCCGCCATTAATAACAGCGTGTCGAGGTCGCTGTGCGACGGAGAGTACATCAGAGTATGCAGCATTTGCGCCTCTTAAAAAGTCAGAATGCGATCGAAGCTGGCCAGCCGCTGGCGCAGTTCCGGCGCGTCCAGTAGCGTCACGTCCAGCAGCCGCCCGGCGTCAGCATCCAGTCCGCGCGCAATCAGTGATGTCCGGCAGAGATAGCACTGCTCAATGTCATAGAGTGCCAGCACGCCAAACGTCGCGGCATAGTGACGGCTTTTTATGCGTTCAGGTTGCTGATGCAGATTAAGCTGCAGCACTCCATCGCCGATAAAGAACAGGCCAATATCGTCGCTGAGTGCGCCCGTTGCCAGTGCGGCATCCAGCCCCTCACGCCCTGCGCTGCTGCCATGGGGCGCACGGGTAAAGACAAAGGCAACCCGATTCATCAGAACTGCACCATGCGTTCACAGCTCAGCGCCGCCTCTGCCAGCGCACCCAGCCCGCTCAGGGTAAATCCCGGCTGCAGGTTACTGGCCGCCAGGTGCAGACGAGCTGCCTCCTGCGGGTCGCTGATTCCACGCCGCAGTGCGGCCGCCACACAGATATTCAATACGACCCCCTGCTCCTGATGCAATGCCTGCCATGCCCGCACCAGATCAAACTCATCGCTGGCCGGTGCCGTCAGCTGGTTAGCATTGAGCACCCCTTCACGATAGAAGAAAACGCTTTCAAGCTGATGACCCGCCGCCAGCAGTGCCCGGGCAAACAGCCAGGCACTGGTTGCCTGTTGCGTGCCGTAGGCCGGGCCAGTCACCAGCAGCGTGTAACGCATCAGCGATCCTGTCCCTGGAAATCGCCATTTTTAAACTGGCGGATGTAGAGATAGACGGTGTGCTTCGAGATGTTCAGCCGGTCTGCGACCTGGTTGATGGCATCCTTAATGTCGAAGATCCCCTTCTCATACAGGTTGAGCACAATCTGACGGTTCTTAGCGTTATTAGAGACATTGCGGTCAGCGCTGACCTCTTCAATCGTAAACTCCAGGGTCTGCATAACCAGGTCATCGACCGAACTGGCGAAGTTAACGCTGGAGTCAACCTGCTGCATCTCGGGCGGCATAAAGGTCGACATAATCTGCGAGAACGGCACATCAAGATTCATGTTGATACAGAGCAGGCCGATAACCCGCTGTTGACGGTTACGAATCGCGATGGTCACGGATTTCATCAGCACGCCGCTTTTGGCGCGCGTGAAGTAGGCACGGGAAACATTACTGTCCGCGCCATGCATATCATGCAGCATCCGCAGCGCCAGATCGGTGATAGGCGAACCGACCTTACGGCCCGTGTGCTCTCCATTGGCGATGCGAACGGCTGAACACTTAAGATCTTCCAGCGAATGCAGGACGATTTCACAATGCGAACCGATCAACATCGCCAGGCCATCCACGACAGCCTCGTACGATTTCAGAATATCGTAATCAGTTTGTTCGAACGGGCGCTGCTCCAGAAGATCGAAGTCGCTCAGTTCACCCGGATTGAATGGATTAGACATTGAAGAGTATCACCCTGAATGGCTGGAGCCTGTCACAGCGGCTTATGGGCAGACTCAATGTTGGGATAATTAGGCAGGCATTAGTCTGGCAAATGTCGTCGGCTTATGCCAGAGGTTTGTCGTGAAGGCGAAATGAAACCGCCGCCCGGAGGCGGCGGTCAGCAGATTACTGCGCTTTTTCTGCGGCAGCAGGCGCGGGCGCCTGTGCTTTTTCATCGGCTTTTGGGGCCGGTTTGATATCAAGCAGCTCAACATCAAACACCAGCGTGGAGTTAGCCGGAATACCCGGAACGCCATTTTTACCGTAAGCCAGCTGCGGTGGGATGACCAGCTTGATCTTACCCCCTTTCTTCACGTGCTTCAGGCCTTCGGTCCAGCCCGGGATGACGCCATCCAGACGGAAAGAGAGGGGCTCGCCACGGGTGTAAGAGTTGTCAAACTCAGTACCATCAATCAGGGTACCTTTGTAGTTAACCACCACAGTGTCGCTATCTTTTGGTGCGTCGCCGCTGCCCTCTTTCTCAACTTTATAGAGCAGGCCGGTTTCCGTTTTCTTCACGCCGCTCTCTTTGGCGAATTTGGTCGCGTAAGCCGTGCCCTTTTCAGCATTCTCTTTCGCATCTTTTTCCATTTTCGCAGAGGCAGCGCCTTTCACGCGACCTTCGAACGCCTGCAGTGTCTGCTCAATCTCTTCATCAGAGAGTTTGCTCTTGCCACCGAATGCATCCTGGACGCCCGCGATCAGCTGCTGCTTATCCAGTTTGATGCCCAGTTTTTCCTGCTCCTTCAGGGAGTTGTCCATGTAGCGACCCAGTGAAGCACCCAGTGCATAGGCTGACTGCTGGTCTTCATCTTTGAAAGCCGCATTTTTCGGTGCCTGAGGCGCAGACTGTGGCGCAGCAGCCGGGGCAGCCTGAGGAGCCGCAGCGGTTTCAGCCGCCATAGCCAGCGGAGCATTCAGCGCAACAGCCATGGTGGTAGCTAACAATGTGACTTTAAACAGTGATTTCATCCATTCTCCAAAACCGAAGCGTCTAACCTCGGGAAACATTGCGGACTTCAGGGTCCACACTATAACTTTACGTGGCAGTGTCGAACACTCCCACAATGTAATTACCCGGTTAACCTCCGACCTTTATAACAGCGGGAAGTTTCATCAGAGATGATGCCGCGCCACCTTTTTTCAAGCGCAACGCCTTCGGGCATGAAAAAAACAGGTGATTCCTGGCGTTCAGGTCGTAGAATCACGCCCTGAGTCGCACCTTAACAGAGGAACAGGTCATGCAACAGTCTGAGTGGGAACAGCGTCTGGAGACGTTAGAGAGCAAACTGGCCTTTCAGGAGATGACCATTGAGCAGCTGAACAGCGCCGTTGTTCAGCACGAGCTGGAGATGAGTAAAATGCGTGAGCAGATACGCCTCTTAACCGACAAGCTCAAAGCGAACGCAACCTCACTGGTGGCCTCACAGTCTGAAGAGACGCCGCCGCCACACTACTGATCGCGCGCTGTCGGCCCCTGTCCGTCCGGGCCAGCGCCGGATAGCCGCCAAAAGAAAGGCCACCCGAAGGTGGCCTTAACCGATTGTCAGACTTAGTGGCTGCAGCCGCAACCGCCAGTGCCACAACCGCCTTTACCGTGATCATGGTCGTGATCATGGCCGTGATCATGGTCATGATGATGACCGTCTGCACCGTGAACATGGCCGTGAGCCAGTTCTTCCGGCGTCGCTTCACGAATCGCAACCACTTCAACGTTGAAGTTCAGGTTCTGACCCGCCAGCATGTGGTTACCATCAACCACGACGTGATCGTCTTCCACTTCGGTGATTTCAACCGGAACCGGACCCTGATCGGTTTCTGCCAGGAAGCGCATGCCAACCTGCAGTTCGTCGACGCCCATGAAGACATCTTTAGGAACACGCTGCACCAGGTTATCGTCATACTGACCGTAAGCGTCGTTTGCCGGGATATGCACGTCAAATTTGTCGCCGGCAACGTGGTTTTCCAGCGCATTTTCCAGACCAGAAATCAGGGAACCATGACCGTGCAGATAGTCTAACGGTGCGCTCACCGGTGACTCGTCAACTAACACGCCGTCTTCTGTACGTACCTGATAGGCCAGGCTTACCACCAGGTCTTTTGCTACTTTCATGATATCTCCTAACCGTTGAGAACTAAGATCCCGTCTCATTGGTCTATTCTTGCGTGCAATAACACCAACCAGAAAGGTTCGGGGCTGAGTGCAAGAGGGGTTTCACTTTCTCTTGCGACCACAGCGTTAATGGCGTCAATTGTAACGGAATTCAATCCCGCTGTAAGTTTAAGCGTAAAAAAAGCTGCGTCACTTCGCTACTCGGGATGGAAAATCCCGATAACCTGCTCGTTAGTGCGAACCTGATCGCGCGCCTGTTTATCCGCCTCGCGCATCTGATGTCCACACTTCACGCACTCCACGACATCGACACTATTTTCACGCCACATCGCCAGCGTGTCCTTCTCCTGGCAGTGCGGGCATGTCGCACCAGCAATAAAACGTTTACGCATGAGCTTCAGCCTGTTTTAAAAGGTTATTGATCATCGTCCCAGCCATCGATCTGCCGCTTTTCGCGCTGCATTTCGCGCTGGAAGATATCTTCCAGTTCCCGCCGCGCTTCACGCACGCGCGACGCCTGCGCACTTTCAGAGAGGCTGGGCATCAGTTCACGCAGCATCCGCATATCGAGCCGGCGGAAATGCTGCTGGGCGCGATGCGCCTGATGCGGATGCATCCCCAGAGACATCAGCGTCTTGCGTCCCAGCTCCAGCGCACTGGAGAAGGTTTCACGTGAGAACTGCGTCACGCCAGCCTGCAGCAGTTCGTGTGCCTCGACACGGCCCCGGGCGCGCGCCTGAATCTGCAGCTGCGGGAAGTGCTGCTGACATAAGTGCACGATGGTCATCACATCTTCCGGTTCATTACAGGTGATCACAATCGCCTGCGCGCTGGCTGCGCCCGCCGCGCGCAATAACTCCAGCTCGGTGGCGTCGCCGTAATAAACCTTGTAGCCATATTTGCGCATCAGGCTTACCGCACTGATGTCGCGCTCCAGCACGGTGATGCGTTTGTTGTTCGCCATCAGCAAGCGGCCGACCACCTGGCCGAAGCGACCAAAGCCCACCACAATCACCTGCGGCTGATCGTCTTCAACAAAGTGCTTCTCTGCTTCTTCATCGGGCTCATTGAAGCGATGCGCCAGCAGACGATCAATACCCTGCATCAGCAGAGGCGTGGTCATCATCGACAGGGTGACGGTCACCAGCAGCATCGGCAGCTGATCGCCGGAGAAGAGCTTCGCCGAAGAGGCCGCGGAGAAGAGCACAAAGGCGAACTCGCCCCCCTGACTCAGCACGCCGGCAAACTGCTGCCGCTCGGAACTGCGTAAGCCATAAATACGCGCCAGCAGATAGAGCACCAGCGTTTTCACCGCCACCAGCGTCACCACGCCGAGCAGGATGGTCACAATATGGGTATAGAGCACACCGAGGTTGAGCGCCATGCCAACGGAAATAAAGAACAGGCCCAGCAGCAACCCTTTGAAAGGGTCAATCGCCACCTCCAGCTCATGCTGGTATTCACTCTCTGCCAGCAGGATCCCCGCGATAAAGGTGCCCAGCGCCATCGACAGACCCAGCGCATCCATAAACAGCGCGGAGCCCAGCACCAGCAGCAGCGAGGCGGCGGTAAAGACCTCACGGACACCTGATGCGGCGATATAGCGGAAGATAGGCCGCAGCAGATAGCGTCCCCCCACCAGCATGCCTGCGAACGCCAGCACCTTCATGCCGACTTTCATCCAGTCAATATGGCCGCTGTCGGTGCCCGCCAGCAGCGGAATCAGCGCCAGGGCCGGGATCACCGCGATATCCTGAAACAGCAGCACCGAAAAGCCCAGCTGCCCCGCTTCGCTGCGGTTCATGCCTTTATCCATCATCAGCTGCAGCGCCATCGCGGTTGAGGACATCGCCAGACCGATGCCGCCGATGACCGCCGCCTGCCAGCTAAAGTCGGTCAGCCACAGCAGGCCGCCCAGAATCGCCGCAGAGAAGATGACCTGCGCCGCGCCGACACCAAAAATGGAGCGGCGCAGCGCCCACAGCTTTGCCGGGTTCAGCTCCAGGCCAATAATGAACATCAGGAAAACCACGCCCAGCTCCGAGAAATGGAGAATCTCATCGACGTCGCTGATAAAACCTAATCCCCACGGGCCGATAGCGATCCCCGCCACCAGATAGCCCAGTACAGCACCAATCCCGAGGCGAGCCGCCACCGGTACAATTAATACCGCCGCGACCAGATAAATCACCCCGGCGGTCAGCAGCGTTTGCCCTTCCATCTATATCCCTCCATTCGGCAGCGGAGCTGCCAGCCACTCGCCATAGGCGCGGGCATAATTTTTCATCAGTTCAGGACTCTGCCGACGCGCCCAGTAGACGATCATCGGCGGCATCCAGTGCATGCGGCACATCTGTGCGGTCAGCTCAAAGGGCCGCATGATGTCATTGAGTGAATAGCGGTTCAGCCCCTGCTGTTTAAAGGCGCTCTCCGGCTCCCCGGTCGTCACAACGCTGCGCCAGTATTTTCCTTCCAGCGCATTGCCATCCACGCCACTGGCAAAACCGCGCGACAGCACCCGGTCCAGCCACTCTTTCAGCAGGGCCGGACAGCTATAGGTATAGAGCGGATGCTGAAAAATGATGACATCATGTTCGCGCAGCAGCTGCTGTTCATGATGAATATCGATAAAAAAATCCGGATAGGTGGCGTACAGATCGTGTACGGTGACGTGTTCCAGCGCCTGCGCCGACTGCAACAAAATCCGGTTAGCGACGGAATCCTGTAATTCCGGATGAGCAAAAAGCAGTAACACGCGGGGTGGCTGCGACATCCTTTCCCTCCAAAGCGTCGTCATTGGTGCGGTTTTCGGCTACCATGCACGACGCAGCAAAATCTCATTATGTTGCCAGTAAATTAACATATTCTGACGATACGGCGCTTACATGATTGTCTTCTCTGCCTTACAAATTCGCCGCGGCATCCGCGTCCTGCTCGACAATGCCACCGCCACCATTAATCCCGGTCAGAAGGTCGGGCTGGTGGGTAAAAACGGCTGTGGAAAATCCACGCTGCTGTCGCTGTTAAAAGGTGAGATCACCAGCGATGCCGGCACCGTCACCTTTCCTGCTCACTGGGCGCTGGCCTGGGTTAACCAGGAAACCCCCGCGCTGGACAAAGCCGCGCTGGAGTATGTGATTGATGGCGACCGCGACTATCGCCAGCTTGAGGCTGAACTGGCGGAGGCGAACCGGCGGGACGACGGCAATGCGATCGCCCTGCTGCACGGCAAGCTTGATGCGGTGCAGGCGTGGAGTATCCATGCGCGCGCCGCCAGCCTGCTGCATGGTCTGGGCTTCAGTCAGGAGCAGCTGCAGCGCCCGGTCAGCGACTTCTCCGGTGGCTGGCGGATGCGCCTCAATCTGGCTCAGGCGCTGATCTGCCGCTCCGATCTGCTGTTACTGGATGAACCGACCAACCACCTCGATCTTGATGCGGTGATCTGGCTGGAGCGCTGGCTGAAGAGTTACGAAGGTACCCTGATCCTGATCTCGCATGACCGTGACTTTCTCGATCCGGTGGTCGACAAAATCATTCATATCGAACAGGCGTCGATGTTCGAATATACCGGCAACTACACCTCCTTTGAGCGGCAGCGCGTCGCCAAACTGGCTCAGCAGCAGTCGCTGTATGAGAGTCAGCAGGAGAAGGTGGCGCATCTGCACAGCTACATTGACCGCTTCCGTGCCAAAGCCTCCAAGGCGAAACAGGCGCAGAGCCGCATCAAAATGCTGGAGCGCATGGAGATGATCGCGCCTGCCCATGTCGATAACCCGTTCAGCTTCACCTTCCGCAAGCCGGAAAACCTGCCCAACCCGATTCTGAAGATGGAGAAGGTCACGGCGGGGTATGGCGATCGCATCATTCTCGACGCCATCAAGCTCAACCTGGTACCGGGTTCGCGCATTGGTCTGCTGGGCCGCAACGGGGCGGGTAAATCGACCCTGATTAAGCTGCTGGCGGGCGAGCTGGAGGCGATGGAAGGCAGGATTGGCCTGGCGAAAGGGATCAAGCTCGGTTACTTCGCCCAGCATCAGCTCGAGTACCTGCGGGCCGACGAGTCCCCGCTGCAGCATCTGGCGCGCATTGCGCCGAACGTGCTGGAGCAGCAGCTGCGCGACTATCTGGGCGGCTTTGACTTCCGCGGCGATAAAGTCACGGAAATGACCGAACGCTTCTCCGGCGGTGAGAAAGCGCGCCTGGTGCTGGCACTGATTGTCTGGCAGCGCCCTAACCTGCTGCTGCTGGATGAACCGACTAACCACCTTGATCTGGATATGCGCCAGGCGCTGACGGAAGCGCTGATCGACTTCGAAGGTGCGCTGGTGGTGGTGTCGCACGATCGCCATCTGCTGCGCGCCACCACGGACGATCTCTATCTGGTGCACGACGGCAAAGTGGATGTCTTTGCCGGCGATCTCGAAGATTATCAGCAGTGGCTGAGCGATCTGCAGAAGCAGCAGGCGCAACAGGAGGCCGCGCCAAAGCAGGACAACGGCAACAGCGCCCAGGCGCGAAAAGATCAGAAGCGCCGCGATGCCGAACTGCGTGCGCAGACTCAGCCGCTGCGTAAAGAGATCGAAAAACTGGAAAAGCAGATGAGCAAATGGCAGAGCCAGCTGGCCGATGCCGAAGCTCAGCTTTCGGACAGTGCCATTTATGATCCTGGCCGCAAAGCGGATCTGACCACCGCGCTGCAGCGTCAGGCAGAGAGTAAATCGGCGCTGGAAGAGGTGGAGATGGCGTGGCTGGAGGCGCAGGAACAGCTCGAACAGATGATGGCGTCCTGACGGGCTGGCCTTCTCCCTGCCCACAGGGAGAAGGCTGTGCGCTTAACGGGGTCTGTCGCCCAGGACGGTGGCCCGCTGCATAATCCGGCGCGCCGGATAGTAGTCGGCATTGGCATAGTGCTGCGTGACCCGATTATCCCAGATAGCCAGATCGTTGGGCTGCCAGCGCCAGCGCACCTGAAACTCCGGTTTGGTGGCGTGAGCGAACAGAAAGCGCAATACCGCCTCACTCTCCTTCTCACTTAACTCCACGATCCGCGTCGTGAACCCCTCATTCACAAACAGGGCTTTTTTGCCGCTGACCGGATGGGTGCGGATCACCGGATGCTGCACCGGCGGATGTTTATCGACCGCCTGCTGCCAGCGCTGATGCTCCTCCGGGGTTTTGCGGTACTTATACTCCTGAAAGGACTTTTTAAAATCGTGTTCCGCACTCAGGCCCGTCAGCAGTTGCTTAAAGGGTTCAGAGAGCGCCTCGTAAGCCGCTATCCCGCTGGTCCAGAGCGTATCGCCGCCCGCCGCCGGTAGCACCTTGGAAGCCAGCAGCGCAATCGCGGGCGGCGTGTCGATAAAGGTGACGTCGGTGTGCCAGTTATCATTATCCGGCGGGTTATCCTGGTGGGTATCCAGCACGATAATCTCCTCCACGCCTTCCGCATGCGGATAGACCGGATGAATATGCAGGTCACCGAAGCGCACTGCCAGCGCGCGATGCTGCTCCGGCGTAATCTGCTGATCGCGCAGAAACAGCACCTGATGACGCAGCAGGCCGTGATAGAGCTGCTCAAACTGCGCATCGCTCAGGGGGCGCGAGACATCCAGGTCAGAAACCTGTGCGCCAATATAGGGGCCAAGCGGGGTAAAACTGAGACGTTCACTCATGATTGTTCTCCACTCCAGGGCGTCAGACGGCGCTGCAATGCGCGGAGCCCGAGTTCTAAGCTAAAAGCGATAACGGCTATCACCGCGATACCTGCCAGCACCACATCGGTGGCAAGAAACTCTCCGGCCGACTGCACCATAAACCCCAGTCCTCGCGTGGCGGCAATCAGTTCAGCCGCCACCAGCGTCGACCAGCCCACGCCCAGACCGATGCGCAGTCCGGTCAGGATCTCCGGCAGCGCACCCGGCAGAATCACCCAGCGCAGCAGTTGCCAGCGGTTAGCCCCCAGCGAGCGGGCCGCCCGCAGCCGCACCGGCTGCGTGTTTCGTACCCCGGCCAGGGTGGAGAGCGTCACCGGTGCGAAGATGGCCAGATAGATCAGCAGAATTTTTGAGGTTTCGCCGATGCCGAACCAGATCACCATCAGGGGCAGATAGGCGAGAGGCGGAATCGGGCGATAAAGCTCAATCAGCGGATCGAGCAGTCCACGCGCAACCGGGCTGAGGCCCATCAGAATGCCGGTCGGAATACCGATGGCGGCAGCAGCGGTCAGCGCAATCAGCATGCGCGTCAGGCTGGCGGCCAGATGCTGCCAGAGCGTGGCATCCATAAACCCCTGTGCGCTGGCAATCAGCAGCAGCTTGCTGAACACCTGCTGCGGCGATGGCAGAAACAGCGGCGCGATCAGGCCCAGCGCGGTCACGCCCCACCAGAGCAGTAACAGCAGAGAGAGGCTCAGCAGGCTCAGCGTCAGGGCAGTTGAGAAAGGCCAGCGCAGCCGACGGCGCACCGGCAGAGATTTGTCGTTGATAAGCGCGCTCATGCAAATGCCTCCCGCTGATCAAACACCCGGCTCAGCACATACTCGCGCTGGGCGATAAACTGCGGATCGGATTTGATGCTGCGGCACGATTCACCCGCGGCAAAGCGCCGGCCAAAATCGGGGCGCAGCCGCTCGACAATGCGGCCCGGTCCGGGTGAGAGCAGAATCAGTTCGCTGGCGAGGAAAATCGCCTCTTCAATGTCGTGCGTAATCAGCAGGATCTGTTTACCGCTGTCACGCCACAGCGTCAGCAGCAGGGTCTGCATCTGTTCGCGGGTAAACGCATCCAGCGCACCGAAGGGTTCATCCAGCAGCAGCAGTTGCGGATCGGTCGCCAGCGCGCGTGCGATGCCTACCCGCTGACGCTGACCGCCAGAGAGCTGCCAGATGGCGCGCTTCTCCGCCCCTTCCAGCCCCACCTGTCTGATCAGGCGGCGCGCCACCGCCTCACGCGGCTGGCGGGGCATCCCGGCCAGCTGCAGGCCAAACGCGACATTATCCAGGACGTTGCGCCACGGCAGCAGCCCCTCATTCTGAAACACCACGCCGCGCTCCGCGCCCGGTCCGGTCACCGGCTGGTTATCCAGCGTAATGGAGCCCGACTCAACCGGCAGGAATCCGGCGACCAGATTCAGCAGCGTGGTTTTGCCGCAGCCGGAGGGGCCCAGTACCACCAGCAGTTCCTGGCTGTCCAGTTGCAGGTTGATATCCTGCAACACCGGCTGCCCGGCATACCGTGCATTAAGGTGAGCGATGCGCAGCATAGTGCCTCCTTACTGTTTAACGAGTGGCGCGACGAAGCGGGAAGTGACGTAGCTGCTGTAGTCGTTATCGGCCTGTGGCACTCGGCCCTGCGCTTTCAGAAACTGCGCGGTATCGACAATCGCTTTATTGACTGGCTTGCCCAGCTGCTCAACCTGCTGCTGCGCCGTCAGATAGGTATTCCCCTTCACCAGGTCCGGCACCTGCGCTTCCGGCACCCCGCTCAGGCGTGACAGTTTGCTGAGGTTTTCAGGCTGCTTCAGCCAGCTGTCGGGACTCTTCAGGTAGGCCTGTTGCGCCTCGATAGCGCTGCGGGCAAAGGCAGTGACGATCTCCGGATGCTGTTCGGCAAAATCTTTGCGTACGACCCAGACATCCAGCGTCGGTGATCCCCAGCTCCCCACCTGCGAAGAGTCGGTTAATACCCTGCCCTCTTTTTCCAGCTCATTCACCGCGGGTGCCCAGACATAGGCCCCGTCAATATCGCCGCGCTGCCAGGCAGCAATAATCGCGGGCGGCTGCAGATTGACCAGCTGAACCTGCGACGGCTTAATGCCCCAGTGTTTCAGCGCAGCCAGCAGGCTGTAGTGGGTGGTGGAGATGAACGGCACCGCGATGCGCTTGCCGATAAGATCTTTCGGGGAGGTGATGCTTTTTTTGACGACCAGGGCTTCCGAATTACCCAGCTGCGACGCGAGTAAAAAGGCTTCAATCGGCAGCTTCTGCGCCGCGGCCACTGCTAACGGACTGGAACCGATATTACCAATCTGGACGTCACCGGAGGCCAGCGCACGTAATACGCCCGCGCCGCTGTCAAACTTACGCCAGTCGACGCTGGCTCCGCTATCTTTGGCAAAACTGTTGTCCGCCTGCGCCACTTTTGCCGGTTCGGCGGAAGTCTGGTAGGCCACGGTGACATTCACCGCATCAGCCCGGAAAGCCAGCAGCGCCAGCGCGGCGGCTAAAAGTGTGAAACGTGTTGTTGCCATGATCGTTTTCCCCCCTGTTTTTTTATCGTGGGGGCAGTGTCTCTGCGCACTATAGTTTCATAAAGGAATTAAAAATTATCCCTAATAGAAATAAGTTCTTAGATCACTATCTGCAAACCTAAGTCAGAAATCGCAAATGCTGAAAATAGCTAAAGTAAGCAAAAATGTCAGGCGCTCACATTGTCCCTGTGATATTGATATGTGTTCCCATTCATTGCCTGTTAAGGTCTCAGTAACCCGATGTCGATTGAGAAAGTCGCTCAGCTGGCTGGCGTCTCCAAAGCCACGGTATCGCGGGTACTCAACGCGCATCCTGGCGTCAAGCCCGATACGCGTGAGAAAGTTCTGGCGGCGATCTCTGCCTGCGACTATCAGCCCAACTTACTGGCACGTCAGCTGCGTACGGCGCAAAGCCACATGCTGCTGGTGCTGATCTCAGATATCACCAATCCCTTCTGCTCGCGCGTGGTGCAGGGGATAGAGGCAGAAGCCGAACTGCATGGCTATCACATCCTGCTCTGCAACTCCGCTTCGCAGCTGCAGCGGGAAGCCGCCTATCTGAGTTTGCTGACCGGGAAAGTGGTGGATGGCGTGATTACCATGGATGCCGCGTCGGGCTTGCAGGATTTGCAGGCGCTGATTGCCGGTGCGCCGTGGGTGCAGTGTTGCGAGTTTGATCCGACGATCCCCGCCTCCTCGGTCACCATCGATCATCTTGAAGCTGCGCGTGACACCGTCCATTACCTTGCCGGTAAAGGACGTAAACGCATCGGGCTGGTGAATGGCGATATGCGCTACCTCTATTCACATCATCGTGAAAAGGGCTACCGGCAGGCACTGGAAGAGCTGGAGTATCCCTGGTCTGGCGTCGCTTATACCGATGAAATTTCCCCTGAGGCGGGCAGTCAGGCCGTGAAGGAGCTGCTGGCGCTACCGGAACCGCCGGATGCAGTGTTTGCGGTTTCCGATGTGCTGGCGGTGGGCGTGGTGCATGCGGCACTGGAGGCAGGTCTGCGCGTACCGGAAGATCTGGCGGTGGTCGGTTTTGATGGGATTCCGTTCACCCGCAGCCTGAATCCGCCGCTGACCACCATCGAACAGCCGATGAACCAGCTGGGCGCTCGCAGCGTGCAGCTGCTGTTGCAGAAGATCCGTAATCCGAACGCGTCAGTGGTTCGCGAAGTACTGCCCTGGACGCGCGTTGAACGCGCATCCAGTTAACTCAGTGCCAGATTAACAGCACGCAGGCGGCAGTCAGCAGCCCCATGGCGAGGTTGAAGATTTTCCAGGCGCGACGGCTGCGCAGAATGCGGCCAATCATCGCGCCGAATCCCATCCAGATTGCGCCCGACAGCAGATTGACCATAAACATGCCGATGCTTATCGCGGCAATCGAATGGCGATAAGCGTCCCCTGCCAGGCTGAAGCTGGCGACTGCGCCCAGCGCCATCAGCCAGGCTTTGGGGTTGATCAGCTGCAGCACGCCTCCCTGCCAGAATGGCATCGGCGCATCCGGGCCCTGGTCAGTTTCCAGCTTTTCATAGCTGGCTGTGGCGATTTTCCACGCCAGCCAGAGCAGATAGAGGCTGCCGGCGATTTTCAGCATCAGATGCAGTGACGGATAGAGCAGGATCAGGCCACCCACCCCAAAGGCCACCATCAGCAGCATCACCTGCATGCCGATCATGATGCCAATCATCAGCGGAATGGTGCGCACAAAGCCAAAATTAGCGCCCGAGGCGGTGAGTAACATATTATTAGGGCCTGGCGTGATGGCAGCGACCCAGAGAAACCCTAACATCGATAAGAAAAGACTCAGTTCCATGGCAATCGGGTACTCCTTACCCCTGCAAGAAAAAACCTTTCGAAGCTAACAGTGTGATATGGAACAGACAAGCTTTTACCCCATGAAATTTACCGGACCCGGAAATGAGCGCTTTATCCCGCCGGGCTCACTGCGTAATGCGCATCTGCAGACCGTGCTGCCGCGCCTGTTGCGGCGCCATGTCACTCTCCAGCCCCACTGGCAGCGTCTCGATCTGCCGGATGGCGATTTTGTCGACCTCGCCTGGAGCGAAGATCCGCACACGGCGCAGCATAAACCGCGTGTGGTGCTGTTTCACGGTCTCGAAGGCAGTTTTCACAGCCCCTATATCCATGGCCTGATGGCCATCTGCCGTGCGCGCGGCTGGCTGGCGGTGGTGATGCATTTTCGCGGCTGCAGCGGCGAGCCTAACCGGCTGAACCGGATCTATCACTCCGGCGAAACGGACGATGCCCGCTTTTTCCTGCAGTGGCTGCACCGCCGCTGGGGACGCGTGCCCACCGCCGCCGTAGGCTTCTCGCTGGGCGGCAATATGCTGGGCTGCCTGCTGGGTCAGCAGGGTGCAGACGCCGGGGTTGATGCGGGCGTGATCGTCTCCGCCCCGCTGCAGCTGGAACCCTGCAGCCTGAGACTGGAGCGCGGCTTTTCCCGCGTCTATCAGTACTATCTGCTGGCGCAACTGAAGAAAAATGCCCGCCGCAAGCTACACGCCTGGCCGGATACGCTGCCGGTCAATCTGGCGCAGCTGAAAGCCCTGCGGCGACTGCGCGATTTTGATGACGCGATCACCGCCCGTGCCCACGGGTTTGCGGATGCGACCGACTACTATCAGCGTGCCAGCGCCATGCCGTGGCTGAAGCAGGTCGAAACACCGCTGCTGATCATCCATGCGAAAGACGATCCCTTTATGAGCGATGAGGTGATCCCGCACAGCAGCCAATTATCTGCCACTATTACTTATCAACTGAGCCCACACGGCGGCCACGTCGGCTTTGTCGGTGGAACGTTACGTCAGCCCGAAATGTGGCTGGAACAGCGCATCCCCCAGTGGATCGCCCCTATTCTGGATAACTGATCGCGTGATTATTCCCTGGCAACAGGTCTCTCCGGAGACCCTCGAAAACCTGATTGAAACGTTTGTGCTGCGCGAAGGCACCGACTATGGCGAACAGGAGCGCAGCCTGGTCGACAAGGTCGCGGATGTGCGTCGGCAGCTGGAGTCTGGCGAAGTGGTGCTGGTATGGTCGGAACTGCATGAGTCGGTCAATATTATGCCGCGCAAAGAATTTCGCGGCTGATGCACCGGCGGGCATTTCATGATAACAATGCTCATTGCCCGACCACACAGGGAGCTTTTCTATGTCTGCTCGTCATCCCATTATCGCGGTGACCGGTTCCAGCGGCGCAGGAACCACCACCACCAGCCTCGCGTTTCGCAAAATCTTCCAGCAGCTAAATCTGCATGCGGCGGAGCTGGAAGGCGACAGCTTTCATCGCTTTACCCGTCCTGAAATGGATATGGCGATTCGTAAAGCGCGCGATTTAGGACGTCACGTCAGCTATTTCGGCCCGGAGGCCAACGACTTTGGCCTGCTGGAGCAGAGTTTCAAAGAGTATGGTCAAAGCGGACAGGGCCAGTCGCGTAAATATCTGCACACCTATGATGAGGCGGTGCCGTGGAATCAGGTGCCTGGCACCTTTACGCCGTGGCAGCCGCTGCCGCAGGACACCGATATTCTGTTCTACGAAGGCCTGCATGGCGGCGTGGTTACCGCGCAGCATAACGTCGCAGAGCAGGTGGATCTGCTGGTGGGCGTGGTGCCGATTGTTAACCTTGAATGGATTCAGAAGCTGGTGCGGGACACCAGCGAGCGCGGCCACTCCCGCGAGGCAGTGATGGATTCGGTGGTGCGGTCGATGGAGGATTACATCAACTTTATTACGCCTCAGTTCTCCCGCACCCATATTAACTTTCAGCGCGTCCCGACCGTGGATACCTCGAACCCGTTTGCCGCCCGCGCTATCCCGTCACTGGATGAGAGCTTTGTAGTGATCCACTTTCAGGGACTGGAGGATATCGACTTCCCCTATCTGCTGGCGATGCTGCAGGGGTCGTTTATCTCGCACATTAATACCCTGGTGGTGCCTGGCGGTAAAATGGGGCTGGCGATGGAGCTGATCATGGGGCCGCTGGTGAAGCGGCTGATGGAAGGTAAACGGATAGAGTAAGGGGTCAGCAAAAAACCCTCAGAGAGCAGATGCCTTTCGCAAAAATGTAAAACCGGTTTTTCTGCGGATTAAGGCTTACTGCTGAGCAGGCTTCAGGGAGCTCGCTACAGACACACCCTGATCACAAAGAATCTGACAGCAGCATATAAGCTCAACACGCAGGGAACCGGGTCAGAAGAGGAAAGCGTCCCGCCGCCCGGATAAAACGCCGGGAGCGTTTTTGAACAACGCAACGTGTTGGCCCGGCTACGGGCGCACCTCAGGGATGAGGTGCGTAATCGCGCGGGCCGAGCGGCCATGGATTGGCTCAAGCGACTTTCCGATCTGACCCGGTTTCCTGCGCAGGCACGGCCTGACAGCGAACCACCACAAATCGATCCGACCCGGTTTTCTGCGCAGGCACAGTCTCAAAGTGAATTCCCCCATCCAGGCACGGCCTCACACCGGACAGCCAGCAACTTTAAAAAAACCTGCGGCTATTACAGCTCAACCACCTCATAGCTGTGCGTCATCGTCACCCCTTTCCCCAGCATGATGGCCACCGAACAATATTTTTCAGCAGAAAGATCCACCGCGCGTGAGACCGCTTTATCCTGGAGTGCTTTGCCACTCACGATAAAATGCAGGTTGATGTGCGTAAAGATTCGCGGCGCCTCTTCACGACGTTCTGAGGTCAGTTTTACTTCACAATCAGCCACATCGTTGCGGCCTTTTTGCAGAATTGATACCACGTCGATCGCGCTGCATCCGCCCGCCGCCATCAGCACCATCTCCATTGGGCTGGGCGCTTTATCCCCTGAATTGCCATCCATAAGGATCTGATGGCCGGAGGATGACTCACCAAGGAATGTCATCCCTTCTACCCATTTCACTCTTGCCTGCATGATTTTTGCTCCGGAATACGCTGTTTTGTCGCCAGAGTACGCTTTCGCCTGATAAACAGCAATCCAGAGAAATCCGCCCTTAGCTGAAGCGAGACAACAGAAGACAGTCGGCAAAAGCTGTGCTACAAACAGAGCTGAAAATATTTTTCGTCACCCGATGGCGAAGCCGGGAAGAATGATGCGCACTGCGCCTGATGCGGCCCGAATAATTTCCTGAAAAGGAAACGCTTGAAGCTTTCACCGCCTGACAGGGAAAACTGCCCCCTGTATTTTGGGCACGATTACAACAGAGGATAATAGCGAATGGTTCTCGGCAAACCGCAAACAGACCCTACACTCGAATGGTTCCTGTCCCATTGCCATATTCACAAGTATCCATCCAAAAGTACGCTGATTCACCAAGGTGAAAAAGCTGAAACGCTTTACTACATCGTGAAAGGTTCCGTCGCGGTTCTGATTAAAGATGAAGAAGGCAAAGAGATGATTCTTTCCTACCTCAATCAGGGGGATTTCATCGGCGAGCTTGGCCTGTTTGAAGAAGGTCAGGAGCGCAGCGCCTGGGTACGTGCAAAAAGCGCGTGCGAAGTGGCGGAGATCTCCTACAAGAAATTCCGCCAGCTGATTCAGGTGAACCCTGACATCCTGATGCGACTCTCGTCGCAGATGGCGCGTCGCCTGCAGGTGACGTCAGAAAAAGTGGGTAACCTCGCTTTCCTCGACGTGACCGGACGCATTGCACAGACGCTGCTTAACCTGGCGAAACAGCCAGATGCCATGACGCATCCCGACGGCATGCAAATTAAAATTACCCGTCAGGAAATTGGCCAGATTGTAGGTTGTTCACGCGAAACCGTGGGCCGTATTCTGAAGATGCTGGAAGATCAGAACCTGATCTCTGCACACGGCAAAACCATCGTCGTTTACGGCACCCGCTAATTCCTGTCATCCACGGCGTGATGTTCGCATCACGCCGTTATTGTTTGTGCTGAGCCGATGTGGCGTCGAATTATTTATCACCCTGAAGTGAACTATGCCCTGCGGCAAACGCTGGTGCTCTGCCTGCCGGTCGCGCTGGGCTGGCTGGCTGGCGACCTGCAAAAAGGTCTGCTGTTCTCGTTAGTCCCCGCCTGCTGCAACATTGCCGGTCTCGATACCCCGCATAAACGCTTCTTCAAACGTCTGATTGTGGGCGGCAGCCTGTTTGCGCTTGGCAGCTTCCTGATCCAGTGGCTTACCCTGCATGCGGTTCCGCTGCCGCTGATCCTGTTTGCGATGCCCCTGTTGCTGGGCGTCACCGGGGAGATCAGCCCGCTGCATGGCCGCCTGCTCTCCGGCACCCTCATCGCCGCTATTTTTACCCTGAGCCTGACGGGCCGCATGCCCATCTATGTGCCGCCGCTGCTCTATATCGGCGGCACCCTCTGGTATGGCGTGTTTAACTGGTTCTGGTTCTGGCTGTGGAAAGAGCAGCCGATGCGCGAAAGCCTGAGCCTGATCTACCGCGAGCTGGCGAACTACTGCGATGCCAAATATACCCTGCTGACGCAGCTGACCGATCCGGAGAAGGCCCTGCCGCCGCTGCTGGCTCGCCAGCAGAAAGTGGTCGATTTGATCAACACCTGTTATCAGCAGATGCATATGCTGTCGGCGAGCCGCGACAATAGCCATAAACGGCTGACGCGCGCCTTTCAGGTGGCGCTGGATCTGCAGGAGCACATCTCGGTCAGCCTGCACCGGCCGGAAGAGGTGCAGAAACTGGTTGAGCAGAGCCATGCTGAAGCGGTGATCCGCTGGAACGCCAAAACCATCTCAGCCCGGCTGCGGGTGCTGGCCGATACCATTCTCTACCACCAGTTAGCCGATCGTTTTGCGATGGATAAAGAGCTTGGCGCGCTGGAGAAGATCGCCCGTCAGCATCCCGACAATCCGGTGGGCCACTTCTGCCTTTATCACTTCAACCGCATTGCGCGGGTGCTGCGCACCCAGAAGCCGCTTTACCAGCGCGATCTGATGGCTGACCGCCAGCGCCGTCTGCCGCTGCTCCCGGCACTGCGCAGCTACCTCTCATTTCGCTCCTCAGCGCTGCGCACTGCCGGTCGCTTTGCGGTCATGCTGATGCTGGGCAGCGCGCTGGCGCTCTTCTTCAACATCCCTAAGCCCTACTGGATTCTGATGACGATCATGTTCGTCAGCCAGAACGGCTACAGCGCCACCCGCGTCCGTATCCAGCACCGTGCGCTCGGCACCTTTGCCGGCCTGGTGGTCGCGGCGGCCACACTGCGTCTGGCGGTGCCGGAACCTGTCGTCCTGCTGGTGATGCTGGCGATTACCTTCATCAGCTATCGCTTTACCCGTCAGTTTTATGGCTGGTCGATGATTGGCTTTACGGTCACTGCGGTTTACTCGCTGCAGCTCCTCTCACTGAATGGCGCGCAGTTTCTGCTGCCGCGACTGATGGATACGCTGATGGGCTGCCTGATCGCCTTTGGCGGCATGATCTGGCTCTGGCCGCAGTGGCAGAGTGGCTTACTGCGGCAAAATGCCCATGACGCGCTGGAAACCTATCAGGATGCGCTGCGCCTCCTGCTGGGAGAGGAACAGGCACCCGGCAAGCTGGCTTATCAGCGCGTGCAGGTGAATCAGGCGCACAATGCGCTGTTTAACTCGCTGAATCAGGCGATGCAGGAGCCGGGTTTCAACGCCCAGTATCTGAAAGATATGCGGCTCTGGGTCACGCACAGCCAGTTTATCGTCGAGCACATCAATGCGATGACCATTCTGGCGCGTGAGCACACCATGCTGACCCCCTCGCTGGCGGAACGTTACCTGCAATCCTGTGAGATCGCGCTGCAACGCTGTCAGCAGCGGCTGGAATATGAGGGTGCCAGTTCGCAGGTTAATCTGCTGGATGAGCTGGGGAATATCAGTGAAGGACCGGTAACGGTGGTAGAGCAGCATGTGCGACGCATTCTCGATCATCTCAGCGTCATGCACACCATCTCCTCGCTGGCGTGGAGCCAGCGACCACAACATGGCCGCTGGCTGATCAGACACTTACGGAAAAAATCTGCTAGCCGTTGAGCACTTTGCCGACAGCCGTGGCAAAGCGGCTCATGCCCTCTTCGATGTCAGCAGGCTCGATGATCAGCGACGGGGCAAAACGCATCACGTCGGTGCCGGCGACCAGCACCATCACGCCTTCAGCGGCCGCGGCATTGAGGATATCGCGCGACCGTCCGGCATGCTGCGGTTTCAGCGCCGCGCCAATCAGCAGCCCCTTGCCGCGAATATCGCTGAACAGATCGTACTTCGCATCGATAGCCTGTAAGGCGTTCACAAAGTGCTGACGACGCGCCTCAACGCCTGACAGTACCTCTGGCGTATTGATGATATCGAGTGCGGTTTCGGCAATCGCACAGGCCAGCGGGTTGCCGCCGTAGGTGGTGCCATGCACGCCTGGCGCCATCGTCGAGGCGATCTCATTGGTGGTCAGCATGGCGCTGACCGGGAAACCGCCGCCCAGCGCTTTGGCTGAGGTCAGGATATCGGGCTGAACACCATAGTGCTCATAGGCGAACAGCTTGCCGCTGCGGCCCATACCGCTCTGCACTTCGTCCAGCACCAGCAGCGCCTGATGCTTATCGCACAGCTCACGCAGTCCCTGCATAAAGGCCTGCGTCGCGGGCATCACGCCGCCTTCGCCCTGAATCGGTTCCACCACGATGGCACAGGTGTGATCGTCGATAACCGCTTTTACCGCCTCCAGGTCATTGAACGGCACATGCACGATGTCCGCCGGTTTCGGGCCGAAGCCGTCTGAATATTTTGGCTGACCGCCAACCGTGACGGTAAACAGCGTCCGCCCGTGGAAGGCGTTATGAAAGGCGATGATCTTACTTTTGAAAGGGCTGTGACGTTTGCAGGCGTAGTAACGCGCCAGCTTAAAGGCGGCTTCGTTCGCTTCGGCACCGGAGTTAGCAAAGAAAACGCGCTCCGCAAAGGTGGACTGGATCAGCTTACTGGCCAGGCGCAGGGCCGGTTCGTTGGTGAAAACGTTGCTGGTATGCCACAGCGTTTCGCCCTGGCTTTTCAGCGCCTCCACCAGCGCCGGATGGCAGTGGCCCAGTGCGGTGACGGCGATCCCGCCGGAGAAATCGATATACTCTTTGCCCTGCTGATCCCATACACGACTGCCTTTGCCTTTTACCGGCACAAACTGCGCAGGTGCATAAACAGGCAAAATAACGTTATCGAACGTCTCCCGGGTAACCGCAATTTTTTCCGCCGCCATTGATGACCCCATTTGAATGATAGTTGTGCAACATTGAAATAATAATCACAAAATATGCATAAAAAATCACTCAAAGGCAACTTATTGCGTCAGGAAATTGCGCAGCAGCTGATGACCCTGCTCGCTGAGAATGCTCTCGGGATGAAACTGCACGCCTTCCAGCGCCAGCGTTTTGTGGCGGAAACCCATGATCTCGTCAGGCTCACCGTCGCGCAGACTCCAGGCGGTGACCTCGAACGCATCGGGCAGCGTCTCGCGCTGCACGATCAGCGAATGGTAACGGGTGACAGTCAGGGGATTGTTGAGATTGCGGAACACACCTTTGCCGGTGTGCTGAATGGCGGAGGTTTTGCCGTGCATCACCTGACGGGCGCGCACCACCTGCGCACCATACGCCTGCGCGATAGCCTGATGACCCAGACAAACGCCCAGCACCGGCAGCTGCCCGGCAAAGTGGCGGATGGCCGCCAGTGAGATCCCCGACTCCGAAGGCGTACAGGGGCCAGGGGAGATCACCAGATGGGTCAGCGGTAAGGCAGCCATCTGCTCCAGCGTGATGGCGTCATTGCGCACCACCTTAACCTGCGCATCCAGTTCGCAGAAATATTGATAAAGATTCCAGGTAAAGGAGTCGTAGTTGTCGATAAGCAGCAGCATGACTGATCCAGAATGATAAACCGCGCCGCTATTCTACGTGGTTAAGCCGCCTCACTCACCACTTTCGCAAAAACCGCCTCCAGCGGAGCCAGATCGCCCGCCACACCTGCCTGATTGGCCGCTTTCCAGCTCTCCGCATCGGTCTCTTCCCACGTCAGCAGATACCCGGCATGCAGCGCCAGCTGTTCGAAGAAGATGCGCTGGGCCCGCCCGTTGCCATGGCGGAACGGATGCAGCATGTTGATTTCACAATAGTAGTGGGCGATACGCGGGATAAAGGCGTCACGCGGGAGGTCAGCCAGCCCCTTCTCCTCTTCCAGCGCGGCCATCAGGGCGTTGCCCTCTTTTTCGATATATTCGAAATGACAGAACGGCGTCTCATCGCGCCAGATATCAATGGTGCGCAGTTCACCGGCCCAGCTGTAGAGATCCTGGAACAGGGTGCGGTGAATCTGACGCAGCCAGGGCAAACCGGGGTTGCGGGGCCCCAGTTCCAGCGTGGCGAGACGCGCCGCACTGAAGCTCAGCTCCGCCTTACGCAACTGGGCGGCATCGTGAATGTCGGCCAGATTTTTCAGCACATTGTCGTGCTGCCACAGGTAAGGGTCCTGGCTGACGGCGCTGTTAGAGTCCATATTGCCTCCTCAGGGACGCCAGACGCGTTTCCGCATCGTCACTCTTCACGCTGATCTCATTCGGTGTGAAGCCCTCCAGCCGACAGCTGGCCTGATAGCTGGCGCTGCGCCGCTGTTGCCACAGTGTGACCTTCTGTTTTTCGGTGAGTTTGTTCGCCATGCCGCCTCCTGCTCAGGTTTTTGCCCTAAGTATAAGAGCAAATTCTGGCTTTGCCGGAGGCGGCGGGCGATCGCCATCCGCAGATGGCGACAAAAGGCGTTAAGGCAGGACTTTCGCGGAGAGGATAACGACCGGTTTAGACGGGACATTCTGGTAAGGGCCAACATCTTTGGTCGGCACCTGAGAAATTTTTTCAACCACATCCTGGCCTTTCACAATCTTACCGAAAACGGCGTAGCCAAAATCGCGCTGTCCATGGTCAAGGAAGGCGTTATCCGCCACGTTGAGGAAGAACTGGCTGGTCGCGCTGTCTTTATCCGCAGTACGCGCCATCGAGATGGTGCCACGCAGGTTGCGCAGGCCATTATCGGCTTCATTTTTGATCGGCGCGTTGGTCTGCTTCTGCTGCATATCGGTAGTGAAACCGCCGCCCTGCACCATAAA
Source organism: Pantoea sp. ARC270 (assembly GCF_003236725.1). Classification (NCBI taxonomy): domain Bacteria; kingdom Pseudomonadati; phylum Pseudomonadota; class Gammaproteobacteria; order Enterobacterales; family Erwiniaceae; genus Pantoea; species Pantoea sp. ARC270. The sequence continues at coordinate 202,434 of NZ_PUGA01000010.1, read as the reverse complement.
GCCCGGGATCACGCGGTGAAAAATGGTGTTGTTGTAAAAACCGCTGTTAACGTAATCAACGAAGTTTTTTACGGTAACCGGCGCTTTCTGGTTATTCAGTTCGAGTTCGATATTACCGGCGGAGGTGGTAAGCAGAACGTGCGTGTCGCCTTTTGCGGCCAGCGCTTGGGCGGAAACAGAGGAGAGCGCTAACAGGGTAATGGCCGCTGTTAAAGTACGTTTGAACATGAAAGATTCCTTACCCTGGAGAGTGGGGATCGAAAAAAGTGATTAAGTGTAAAGAGCATGGAATACAAGAGCCAGCGTTTTACCTATATTTACGCTGCCTGCGCAAAAGCGAGACGCAAACGTTAACCCTCAGCAATTACGTGATTAAAATCACACAACACATGAAATTTGGATCTGTAGTTTCACTGCTTGTTTATTAAGATCACAGTTCCGTTTACACTTTCTGACACTTTTTGGCACCCGGTCCCTAACAGGTTCAGAACATGACAAACCGAAATCGTATTGGCCTTACCTGGATAAGCTTTTTCTCCTATGCGCTGACGGGCGCACTGGTAATCGTTACCGGCATGGTAATGGGCGATATCGCAAAAGATTTCCAGATCCCTGTCTCCAGCATGAGTAACACCTTCACCTTCCTCAACAGCGGCATTCTGGCTGCGGTCTTCCTGAATGCCTGGCTGATGGTGATTGTGCCCCTGAAGCGCCAGCTGATTTTCGGCTTCGTTCTGATGGTCCTGGCGATCGTCGGATTGATGACCAGCCGCGATCTGACCATCTTCTCGCTCTGTATGTTTGTGCTGGGCGTGGTCAGCGGCATTACCATGTCGATCGGCACCTTCCTGATCACCCATCTGTATGAGGGTCGTCAGCGTGGTTCCCGCCTGCTCTTCACGGACTCCTTCTTCAGCATGGCGGGCACGCTGTTTCCGGTACTGGCCGGGATCCTGCTGGCGCGTCAGCTGCCGTGGTACTGGGTCTACGTCTGCATCGGCTTCATCTACGTCGCGATCTTCATCATGACGCTGTGTGTGGAGTTCCCGGTGCTGCGCAAGCCTGAAAACAGCCCGACGGTGGAAAAAGAGAAATGGGGTCTGGGCGTGCTGCTGCTGGCAGTGGCGGCTCTCTGCTACATTCTCGGCCAGCTTGGCTTCATCTCCTGGGTGCCGGAATATGCCACCAAAGTCATGGGCATGAACATCAATGATGCCGGACAGCTGGTGGGCAGCTTCTGGACAGCCTACATGGTCGGCATGTGGGTCTTCAGCTTCCTGCTGCGCTTCTTCGACCTGCAGCGCATTCTGATGGTGCTGGCGGGTCTGGCCACGGTGCTGATGTACTGGTTCGTCAGCAGCAACGATGCCGGCATGCTGAAATGGATCATCATGATTCTTGGCTTCAGCTCCAGTGCGATCTACACCACCATCATCACGCTGGGTTCGCTGCAGACCAAAGTCGCCTCACCGAAGCTGGTCAACTTTATCCTGACCTGTGGCACCGTCGGCACCATGCTGACCTTCGTAGTGACGGCGCCTATCGTTGAGAAAAGCGGAGTGCATACCGCACTGGCGACCGCCAACGCGCTTTACGCGGTGGTGTTTGTCATGTGTGCGCTGCTCGGCTTTGTCAGCCGTCATCGTACGCACGGTCACATCACGCATTAATGCTTCAGGGCGGCGATTTATCGCCGCCCTGCTCGTTAACGCCGGAAATCTACGCGCTCCCGCTCCCGCCAGTAAATTTCACTTTCCGCTGGTTTTGTCTCCGCCACCACCACACCACGCCGCACCGAGTAGCGCACCGGAACCTGCCTTCTCACCGCATCAAAGCCACTCTCAGCCGGCAGAATGATCAGGCTCGCCTCGTTGCCGCTCTGAATGCCATAGCCTGCAAGCTGCATCGTCTTCGCGCTGTTATGCGTAATCAGATCCAGCCCCGCATCAATCTGCTCGTAGCCCATCAGCTGACAGACATGTAAGCCCATGTGCAGCACCTGCAGCATGCTGGCGGTGCCCAGCGGATACCAGGGATCAAACACATCGTCGTGGCCGAAGCAGACGTTGATCTCCGCCTCCAGCATCTCTTTCACCCGCGTAATGCCGCGCCGCTTAGGATAGGTGTCGAAACGCCCCTGCAGATGAATATTGACCAGCGGGTTCGCGACAAAGTTAATGCCCGACAGCTTCAGCAGGCGGAACAGCCGCGAAGTGTAGGCACCGTTATAGGAGTGCATGGCGGTGGTGTGGCTGGCGGTCACGCGTGCGCCGTTGCCGTCGCGGTGGGCCAGCGCCGCCACGGTTTCCACAAAGCGCGACTGCTCATCATCGATCTCATCGCAGTGAACATCGATCAGCCGGTCGTAGCGGTTCGCCAGCGCAAAGGTCTTATGCAGCGACTCCACGCCATATTCGCGGGTAAATTCATAGTGCGGAATCGCCCCGACCACATCAGCACCCAGCCGCAGCGCCTCCTCCAGCAGCGCCTCCCCGTTGGGATAGGAGAGGATCCCCTCCTGCGGAAAGGCGACGATCTGCAGGGTTATCCAGGGGGCCACCTCCGCCTTCAGCTCCAGCATCGCTTTGAGCGCCGTCAGGGAGGGATCGGAGACGTCAACGTGGGTGCGAACAAACTGGATGCCGTTGGCGATTTGCCATTTCAGCGTCTGCATCGCCCGCTGTTTAACATCCTCGTGACTGAGCATCGCCTTGCGTTCCACCCAGCGCTCTATGCCTTCAAACAGGGTGCCGGACTGATTCCACGCGGGCTGACCCGCGGTCTGGGTGGTATCCAGATGAATGTGTGGCTCAATAAAGGGCGCACAGGCCAGACCGCCCTCGCCGTCCAGCGTCTGATTGGCCGGTGTCGCCTGCTGGGGCTGGGCCGAGAGGCGGACAATGCTGCCGTCGGCAATTTCGATCTGCCACAGACCTTCCCGCCAGGGTAAACGCACGTTGTTAATCCACTTGGGTGACCGCATTGCCATCTCCTTATCCGGGTTTTGGTTAAAACTAGCACGAATCGTCGTCCCGGCGGCAATACCGGATTATCAGCGGGTTAGCCCTTCCGGATAAAATCAATTCAAATCAACCACCTAACCCTAAATAGGTATATGGACGGGTGGTTGATGTACATCAATAAGCGCCAGAAAGGGCGCGCTATTGTAGCCGCAGAAATCGCAAATCTGAGGCAAAAATGAGCAAGCACAATGTCGTCGTTATCGGTAACGGCATGGTCGGCCACCGCTTCATAGAAGAGTTAATGGAGAAAGCGGAACCTGACCAGTTTTCGCTGACCGTCTTTTGTGAAGAACCGCGCGTCGCCTACGATCGTGTCCACCTCTCGGCTTACTTCTCCCACCACACCGCAGAAGAACTCTCGCTGGTGTGTAAAGGGTATTACGAGAAACATCAGGTCACGCTGCTGCTGGGCGAGCGCGCCATCACCCTTAACCGTGATGAGAAACTGATCCACTCCAGCACCGGTCGCACGGTCCGCTACGACACGCTGATTTTTGCCACCGGCTCTTATCCCTGGGTCCCGCCGATTAAGGGAGCGGACGGCAGCGACTGCTTTGTCTATCGCACTCTTGAGGATCTTGATGCGATTGAGGCCTGCTCACGCCGCAGCACACGTGGCGCGGTGATTGGCGGGGGTCTGCTGGGCCTGGAAGCGGCGGGTGCCCTGAAAAATCTGGGCATCGAAACCCACGTCATAGAATTTGCCCCCGTGCTGATGGCAGAACAGCTGGATCAGCAAGGCGGAGAGCAGCTCCGTCGCAGGATCGAAGAGATGGGTGTACGGGTCCACACCGGCAAAAATACCCAACAGATTGTGCATCATGAACAGGGCGGCAAAACACTGCAGTTTGCCGATGGCAGCACGCTGGCGGTCGATTTTATCGTCTTCTCCACCGGTATCCGTCCGCAGGACGCGCTGGCGAAGCAGTGTGGCTTGACGCTGGGGCCGCGCGGCGGCATCGCGATTGATGACCAGTGCCGCACCAGCGACCCCGCCATCTACGCGATCGGCGAGTGTGCCGCCTGGCAGAACCGCGCCTATGGCCTGGTGGCACCGGGGTACAAAATGGCCCAGGTCGCCAGCGACCATCTGCTGGGCCGCGACAATGCCTTTACCGGCGCGGACATGAGCGCGAAGCTCAAGCTGCTCGGGGTCGATGTCGGCGGGATTGGCGATACGCGCGGCACCACACCGGGCGCCCGCAGCGTGGTCTGGCTGGACGAAGGCAAATCGATCTATAAACGCCTGATTCTCAGTGAGGATCAGAAAACCCTGCTGGGGGCCGTGCTGGTGGGCGACACCCGCGACTATGGCAACCTGCTGCAGCTGGTGCTGAACGCGATTCCGCTGCCTGACCAGCCGGAAGCGCTGATTCTGCCCACAGGCAGCGGTGAAAAACCGGCTATCGGCGTCGACTCTCTGCCGGAGAGCGCGCAAATCTGCTCCTGCTTCGACGTCACTAAAGGCGATATTGTGCAGGCGGTCCAGGCGGGCTGCCACACCGTGGCTGCACTGAAAACCACCACCCGTGCAGGCACCGGCTGCGGCGGCTGTATTCCGCTGCTCACACAGGTGCTCAACAGTGAGCTCAGCCGCCAGGGGATTGCGGTCAGCGACCATCTTTGCGCCCATTTTGCGTATTCCCGTCAGGCGCTGTATCACCTGATTCAGGTAGAAGAGATCAAAACCTTTGATGAACTGCTGGCCCGCTATGGCCAGGGCTACGGCTGTGAGGTCTGCAAGCCCACGGTGGGTTCGCTGCTCGCCTCCTGCTGGAATGAATATGTGCTCAAACCCCAGCACGCCCCGCTGCAGGACAGCAATGACCTCTGCCTGGGCAATATTCAGAAGGATGGCACCTACTCCGTGATCCCGCGCTCCCCCGGTGGGGAAATCACGCCGCAGGGACTGAAAGCGATAGGTGAGATCGCCGGACGCTACCAGCTCTACACCAAAATTACCGGCTCACAGCGCATCGGCCTTTTCGGGGCGCAGAAAGATGATCTGCCCGCCATCTGGTCACAGCTGATCGACGCCGGCTTCGAAACCGGCCAGGCCTACGCTAAGGCACTGCGAATGGCGAAAACCTGCGTCGGCAGCGCCTGGTGCCGCTATGGAGTCGGCGACAGTCTCGCTCTGGGCGTGACGCTGGAGAACCGTTACAAAGGCATCCGCACCCCGCATAAGATGAAATTTGGCGTCTCCGGCTGCACCCGCGAGTGCGCGGAAGCCCAGGGGAAAGATGTCGGCATCATTGCCACCGAAAAAGGCTGGAACCTTTACGTCTGCGGCAACGGCGGCATGAAGCCGCGGCATGGCGACCTGCTGGCCGCCGATCTGGATCAGGAGACCCTGATCGCCGCGCTTGACCGCTTCATGATGTTCTATATCCGTACTGCCGATCGTCTGCAGCGCACCTCGCTGTGGCTGGAGAGCATGGAGGGCGGCATCGACTATCTGCGTTCGGTGATCATGGATGACCGGCTCGGTCTCAACAGCCAGCTGGAGCAGCAGCTGGCTGCGCTGCGCGCCACTGTCCGCTGCGAATGGAAAGTGACGCTGGAAGAGGAACCGTCCCTGTCGCGCTTCGCCCACTTTATCAACTCGCCGCAGCGCGACCCTGGCATACAGCGGGTGGCCGAACGCGACCAGCACCGTCCGGCCCGCGCCGATGAGCGTATTGCCATCACCCTGACAGAGGAGACGAAATTATGAGCCAGTGGCATCCGGTGTGCGCGCTGACGCAGATCCTGCCCGCAACGGGCGTCTGTGCGCTGGTCAACGGCGAGCAGATCGCCATCTTCCGTCCACGCAATGATGAACAGCTCTATGCCATCAGCAATATCGACCCGTTCGCCGGGGCCAGTGTGCTGTCGCGCGGCATCATCGCGGAACATCAGGATGCGCTCTGGGTGGCCAGCCCGCTGAAAAAGCAGCGTTTTCGTCTCAGCGATGGTGTCTGTATGGAGGATGCCTCGCGCAACGTGGCCGCCTGGCCGGTGCGGGTCAATGCCGGACAGGTCGAAGTCTGCCTGTAACTCTCTTCACAGCCCGCTCCGGCGGGCTTTTTTAAGGATCGCTGATGGACTACTTCCCCCTCTTCTGCCGCCTGCAGGGCCGGCGCTGTCTGCTGGTGGGTGCGGGTGATGTGGCGGAGCGCAAAGCCCGCCTGCTGCTGGAAGCCGGTGCCGAACTCCGGGTGGGTGCCCCTGATTTTTCGCCCGCCTTCCGGGCGTGGGCACAGCAGCGTGCGGTTACGCTGCTGCCGGGACATTTCGATCCGCACTGGCTGAACGGCTGCTGGCTGGTGGTGGCCGCCACCAGCGACAACGCGGTCAATCAGCAGGTGGCGGAAGCGGCGGAAAGGCAGCAGATCTTCTGCAACCTGGTGGATGCACCGCAGCAGGCCAGCGCGATTGTGCCATCGATCATCGATCGTTCCCCGCTGATGGTGGCGGTGTCGTCCGGCGGACGGGCGCCGGTGCTGGTGCGCCTGCTGCGGGAGAAGCTGGAGGCGAGGCTGCCGCAACATCTCGGCCAGCTGGCGCAGCTGGCCGGTCACCTGCGCGCGCGGGTGAAAAAGCAGTATGGCACGCCAGATGCCCGCCGCCGCTTCTGGGAGCGCTTCTTTCACAGCGAGCGACTGGCGCAATCGCTGGCGAACGGCGACAGGCCGCGTGCAGAGCAGATCGCTGACGCGCTTTTTGACGCCGATCCGGCCCGCCAGGGGGAGGTGGCGCTGGTCGGTGCCGGGCCGGGCGATGCCGGACTACTCACCCTGAAGGGCTTACAGCTTATTCAGCAGGCGGACGTCATCGTCTATGACCGCCTGGTCTCCGATGCGGTCCTGAAGCTGGTGCGCCGCGATGCCGAGCGTATCTTCGTGGGTAAACGCGCCGGACATCACTGCGTGCCGCAGGCGTCGATTAATCAGCTGCTCTGCGAACAGGCGCAGCGCGGAAAGCGGGTGGTACGGCTGAAAGGGGGCGATCCCTTTATCTTTGGACGGGGCGGCGAAGAGCTGGAGGCGCTGGCGCAGCAGCAGATCCCCTTCAGCGTGGTGCCGGGGATCACCGCCGCGTCAGGCTGTGCGGCCTACAGCGGCATTCCGCTGACCCACCGCGATCATGCGCAGAGCGTCAGGCTGGTTACCGGCCATCTGCAGAAAACGGGCACCCTCGCCTGGCAGACGCTGGCGGCGGAACAGCAGACGCTGGTCTTTTACATGGGGCTGACGCAGGCCGGAGAAATTCAGCAGCAGCTGATCCGACACGGGATGCGCAGCGATATGCCGGTGGCGCTGGTGGAAAACGGCACCAGCACGCGTCAGCGCGTGGTGACCGGAATACTGAATGAGCTTGAAGCGTTAGCCGATCAGGTGAGCAGCCCCAGCCTGATGATCATCGGCAGCGTGGTGAGTCTGCGCGACAGCCTGCGCTGGTTCTGAATGAGCAAATAAAAACGGCGGGCACAGTGCCCGCCGTTTTTTATCTGCTCAGCCGTTACGGCATCGCAACGAAGCCCACCGCCTCATACACCTTCTTCAGGGTGTCCTGCGCCTGTGCGCGTGCTTTCGCCGCACCATCACGCATCACCTGCTCCAGCAGCGCTTCGTCGTTGCGGAAGGTGTGATAACGTTCCTGCAGCTCAGAGAGCATGCCCGACACCGCATCCGCCACCGCGCCTTTCAGATGGCCATACATCTTGCCCTCAAACGCCTGCTCAAGCTCGGCGATACTCTGACCGGTCACGCCCGACAGAATATCCAGCAGGTTAGAGACGCCCGCCTTCTCTTTCACGTCGTAGCGCACCACTGGTGGCTCTTCAGAGTCGGTGACGGCGCGTTTAATCTTCTTCACCACCGCTTTCGGATCTTCCAGCAGGCCGATCACGTTGTTGCGGTTGTCGTCAGACTTGGACATCTTCTTCGTCGGTTCCAGCAGCGACATTACGCGCGCGCCAGACTTCGGAATGAACGGCTCCGGCACCTTGAAGATGTCGCCATACAGCGCATTGAAACGATGCGCGATATCACGGCTCAGCTCCAGATGCTGTTTCTGATCTTCACCAACCGGCACCTGATGGGTCTGATAGAGCAGAATGTCCGCCGCCATCAGCACCGGATAGTCGAACAGACCGGCATTGATGTTCTCTTCGTAGCGTGCGGATTTATCCTTGAACTGCGTCATGCGGCTCAGCTCACCGAAATAGGCGTAGCAGTTCAGGATCCAGCTCAGCTGCGTATGCTCCGGCACATGGGACTGAACAAAGATGGTGCTTTTTTGCGGGTCGATGCCGCAGGCAAGATAGAGCGCCAGCGTGTCCAGCGTCGCTTTACGCAGTGCGGCAGGGTCCTGACGCACGGTGATAGCATGCAGATCAACGATGCAGTAAATGCAGTGGTAATCATCCTGCATCTGCACCCACTGACGCAGCGCACCCATATAGTTGCCGATGGTCAGTTCGCCGGACGGCTGTGCGCCGCTGAAAACGATGGGTTTCATACTTAAGTCCTGATATTTACAGCCCCAGAGCGGGCAAAAGTTCGTCGAAAGAGTCGAGAGTTAAATCGGGCTGGCTGGTGGCAATCGGCTCGCCATAGTTATAGCCATAGGTCATGGCCACATTGGGCACGCCTGCCGCCTGCGCCGCCTGGATATCATTGCGGGAGTCGCCGACAAACAGCAACTGATCCTGCAGCACCCCAAAGGTGCCAAGCACCATAAAAATGGCGGCCGGATGCGGTTTTTTAACCGGCACATCATCGCCACCAATAATCAGCGAAAACGCATCGGCAATCCCCAGCGATTCCAGCAGCGGCGCCACAAACGGCGTCGGCTTGTTGGTGACAATCGCCATCGGCAGTCCGGTCGCCTTAAGGGCTGCCAGCGTCTGCTTCACGTGCGGAAACAGCGTACTGCCCGCCTCCACGGTATCGGCGTAGTGCCGGTCAAACAGCGCCCGCGCATCGCGCTGCTCTTCCGGCTGCGGTTCGCGGCCCAGCGCAAAGGTCAGCGCGCGCGCCATCATGATATCGGCACCGTTGCCAATCCACGTGGAGACCCGCGCCAGGCCCGCCTGCGGCAGACGCAGGTCGTTCAGCGTGCGGTCGATAGCCTCGGCAAGGCCGGGTGCGCTATCCACCAGGGTGCCATCCAGATCAAACGCCAGCGCGCGAATATCAGTGAAATGAGCCATTGGCCTTCTCCAGTTCGTTGCGCATGTCGTCGATGACTTTTTTATAGTCGGGATGACCGAAGATGGCGGAACCGGCAACAAACATGTCGGCACCGGCGGCGGCAATCTGGCCAATGTTATCGATCTTCACACCGCCATCCACCTCCAGACGGATGTTGTAGCCGCTCTGATCGATACGCCGGCGCGCTTCACGCAGTTTATCCAGGGTGCCCGGGATAAATGACTGACCGCCAAAGCCCGGGTTTACGGACATCAGCAGAATGATATCCAGCTTATCCATGACGTAATCGAGGTAGCTCAGCGGGGTCGCCGGGTTAAAGACCAGACCGGCTTTGCAGCCATGCTCTTTAATCAGCTGCAGGGTGCGGTCAACGTGTTCGCTGGCTTCGGGATGAAAGGTGATATAGGTGGCACCCGCTTTGGCGAATTCCGGGATCAGCGCATCGACGGGTTTCACCATCAGATGCACATCGATAGGGGCGGTGATGCCATAGTCACGCAGGGCTTTCAGCACCATCGGCCCCATGGTCAGGTTTGGCACGTAGTGGTTGTCCATCACGTCGAAGTGAACCACGTCACCTCCGGCCGCCAGCGCTTTGGCTGTATCTTCGCCCAGGCGGGCAAAGTCCGCCGACAGGATTGAAGGGGCCAGCAAATATTGTTTCATCCGATTCTCCCACTGTTGTGCGCCAGCACTCAGGCTGGCGTAATGCGTTGGTCGCGGACGAAACAGACTAGCGATAAAGTGCCAGCAGTTCGTCGACCTTGGTGCGACCGGTTATGCTCCGGCTGATAGAACGCCGGGCTTTGACCACATGTAACACTGCATCCTGATACCACAGACGCGTCAGTGCAGTGTCGTGGTTAGAAATCAGTACCGGAATCCGGTGCTCCGACGCGGCCAGCTGTGCCGCCAGCATCGCCAGATTCTCCTGCTCACGCAGGCTGAAGCTGTTGGTGTGATAAGCCGTAAAGTTGGCCGTTGCCGACAGCGGCGCATAAGGGGGGTCACAATAGACCACCGAGCCTTTGCCGGCACTGGTCAGGGTAACATCGTACGATTCACAGACAAACGTCGCTTTTTGCGCTCGCTCGGCAAACCATAACAGCTCAGCTTCCGGAAAATAGGGTTTGCGATAGCGGCCAAACGGCACGTTGAACTCACCACGCAGGTTATAACGGCAGAGGCCGTTATAACAGTGGCGGTTCAGATAGAGGAACAGCAGCGCGCGCTGGTAGGCATCCGTGCTGAGGTTAAATTCGGTGCGACGCTGGTAGTAACAGGCTTCGGTGTTCCCTTCCGGCGTGAACAACAATTGCGCGTCACGAATGAAATCCGCGGTGCGCAGTTTGACGATGTTATAGAGATTAATGAGGTCGCTGTTGATGTCAGCGAGATGATAGCGATCAAAGTCGGTGTTCAGAAACACCGAACCCGCGCCAACAAATGGCTCGACCAGGCAGTCGCCTTGCGGCAGATGGCGATGGATCTCTTCGACTAAGGGAAATTTTCCCCCTGCCCATTTCAGGAAAGCGCGATTTTTTTTCATGCTGTCGTGGTAATTACATCTTATTGTGAGGCTGTGGCTGGACCGACAGCAGATCTGCGCTTAAAACGGGGCCAGAGACTGGCCCCCTGTCCGCTATTGACTGGCTTCTTTCTTCACCTGGCTGACCGGTTTTACCCACGGATTTTTCGCGCGTACGTCAGCAGGCAACGAGGCGACAGCGCGTTTGGCATCAGCCGGTGTGGCATAGGAGCCGCTCACCAGCACATACCACGCCTGACCATTACGGGTGGTTTTGTAGACGTGATAGCCGCTCAGATTCTGCTGCTTCGCCCAGGCATTCAGGCTTTCTGCTTTAGACGCGCCGCTCAGCTGCAGGGTGTAGCTGCCGCCTGGCAGTGATTTGCTGGCCGTGCTGCTGCCTGCTGCCGATGTAGCGGGCGCAGAACTGACGGGTGACCGTGCTGGCGTCGTGTGTGTTTTGCTGTCGCGGGTTGCCGGCTTCGCCGCCGCTTTGTGCGCGGTGTCGTGCGCCGGACGGGAGGCCGCGTTTGAGCGGGCTGGTGTCTGACGCGTCACCGGTGCGGTAACGGGATTTGCCGCCGTTCCGGCATTGCCGCTGACGGTGGCAGGCGCGGTCGGCAGTGAGCTGCCGCCCTGCGAGCCCATTGCCGCACTGTCGACCTGCTGCTGCTGATTGCTCAGCGCACTGTTCAGATCGCCTGGCAAGGTGACGCGCTGCTGATTCGCTGGGGCGTCAACCGGTGCAGCCTGGGTCGGCGTAGAGGCAACAGGCGGCATTGAGACGTCACGCGCCTGGCCGGATGCCGCCTCACCGCTGGCCGCCGCGTTATTGTCGGTGGTGGCCGGCGTGTTCTGAGCGCCAGACATGGAAGAGGAGCCGGTCAGGTCGATGTTCTTCTCACTGCCGGTGCTGCCACCCGCAGCAGGCGTAGTGCCCGCTGACGCGGTTTTTTTCTCATCAGGGCCGTTCAGCGCGGAACCAATCCCCAGAACCAGTAACAGCAGAACCAGAATCCCGACGCCCATCATGATGCGCTGGCGCGAAACCGGTATTCTGGCTGCGGTAGACGACTTACGAGGGCGCGAGGGACGGCGGTCGCTGGCGTCAGGTTTTAACTCATCTTCCGGTTTAAACTCATCCATTTTGCCTCCTCCGTAAAGCGGCATTCCGCACTGCGCACCCTGCGCGCCGCGTCACCACTCAACTGCTTATTCTCAGGGTTGCTGACAATCGTTAATTGCAGCCAGCACCATATCATGTGCCACGCCGCCACGCACTTCAGAGCGGCCGATCGACAACGGCAGAACCAGCCGCAGTTCGCCCGCCAGAACTTTTTTATCGCGCATCATGTGCGGCAGGTACATCTCTGCACGCATCGCCTGTGGGCCATGCACCGGTAAACCGGCACGCTGCAACAGGGCAATGAGGCGTTCCGTCTCGTGCGGCTGGAACTGCCCCAGCCGTTCCGCCGTGCGCGCCGCCATCACCATACCTGCGGCAATCGCTTCACCGTGCAGCCAGTTGCCGTAGCCCATATGCGCTTCAATCGCATGGCCAAAAGTGTGCCCCAGATTGAGCAGCGCCCGCTGACCGTTTTCACGCTCGTCAGCCGCCACCACCTCGGCTTTCAGCTCACAGCAGCGACGAATGCAGTACGCCAGCGCCTGTTCATCCAGCGCCAGCAGCGCATCAATATTCTGCTCCAGCCACTGGAAAAAGGCGCCGTCGAGGATAACGCCATACTTGATCACTTCTGCCAGACCGGAGGCCAGCTCACGCGCCGGCAGGGTCTGCAGACAGGCGGTATCGATCACCACCGAGGCAGGCTGATAGAAGGCGCCGATCATGTTTTTGCCCAGCGGATGGTTCACAGCGGTTTTGCCACCCACCGACGAGTCCACCTGCGACAGTAAGGTGGTCGGAACCTGAATAAAGCGCACGCCACGCTGATAGCTGGCCGCAGCAAAACCGGCCAGATCGCCAATGACGCCGCCGCCTAAGGCAACCAGCGTCGTATCACGACCGTGCGGCTTCTGCAGCAGTGCGGTAAAAACCTGATCCATCACCGCCAGCGTCTTATATTGTTCGCCATCGGGTAAGATCACCTGATCAACTTTTACGCCTGCCGCCGTCAGCTGCGCCGTTATCCTGTCAAGATAGAGCGGTGCCAGCGTCTGGTTGGTCACCACCATGGCGTTTTCGCCCGCGGTCAGCGGCCAAAAAGAAGCCGGATCGTTAAACAGTCCGGCGGCGATAGTGATGGGATAACTGCGTTCCCCCAGTGAGACGGTGATCTTCTCCATGATGCTCAATACCTGTCAGAGAGCCTTCGAACGTTGGATCAACTTTTTTCCAACATGTGGATAATCTGATTCGCCACGACTTTCGCACTTTGGTCGTCTGTACGAATGGTCACATCGGCGATCTCTTCGTAGAGCGGGTTACGTTCGCCAGCCAGCGCTTCAAGCACCTCACGCGGCGGGGAGTCCACCTGCAGCAACGGACGTTTTTTATCGCGCTGAGTGCGCGCCAGTTGCTTCTCGATCGTGGTTTCAAGATAAACCACAACACCACGGGCGGAGAGACGATTACGCGTTTCCCGGGATTTGACGGAACCACCCCCTGTCGCCAGGACGATGCCTTGCTTCTCGGTCAGTTCGTTAATGATTTTTTCTTCGCGATCGCGAAAGCCAGCTTCGCCTTCGACATCAAAAACCCAGCCCACATCCGCTCCGGTGCGTCGCTCAATTTCCTGATCGGAATCGAAGAACTCCATGTTGAGTTGCTGAGCCAACTGACGGCCAATAGTGCTTTTGCCGGCACCCATCGGCCCAACCAGAAAGATATTGCGTTTCTCTGCCATTTTGTCGGTATTACTAAGAATTCGTTAATGATACCCCGCGTTCAGCTTTTGCTGGCGGGACAGGAACTGAGACCTCATGAGCGTTAGCAAGAGTCAGATGAAAAATTATCTCAACACTCAAGGCTGTTTGGCAACCGATTATATTGCCTTCAGCACATCCATTTCTGAATTGGCCTGTGTTCGCGAAACTGTAACGCGCCAGCGCTGCGTCTTTTACCACGCTGCTTACAGAGGAGTTGTCTGATCTGTTAACCGGGATTTATCCGGTTCAGACGGTTACACCGTATTGAAAATCGCTAAACCTTGTAAGCTAATTCCTCTTCTGCGTCAACGCAGATGACCCCGAGGGCCTCATTTTCCGTTTTATCCCGTCGTAAGCGCTGCTTCCCTGACCAATCGCGGCGTAATAAAGATAACCAGCTCTCTTTTTTTGCGCTGCGCCGATTGCTGGCGAAACAGTCCGCCAATCAGCGGCACCTTTCCCAGCAGCGGCACCCTGTTCTCTCCCCGGTTTCGCTGCTGCTGAAAGATGCCGCCTAAGGCCAGCGTTTGCCCGTCGCTGACCGTGACCTGGGTCTCTATTTCCTGTTTATCGATGGATAAGATGTCGCTGTCACCGGTCCGGATGCTGCGCCCCGGCATATTCTGACTGATATGGATCTTCAGCCGGATGCGGCCGTTTCCGGCGATAGTGGGCGTCACCTCCATGCCCAGCACCGCTTCTTTAAACTCAATCGAGGTGGCGCCGCTGTTGCCTGCCGACACTTCATAGGGAATTTCAGTGCCCTGCTTAATCGAGGCGGTCTGCTGGTGCGAGGTGAAGAGGCGCGGACTGGCGATGATCTCAATCTGGTTCTCCTGCTCCAGGGCGCTCAGCTCCAGATCCAGCAGGGCGCCGCCGATACGCGCCAGCGCCATCCCTGCGCTGATACCGGGTGAACTTACCGCCAGCGGAACAGCGAGCCGGGGGTGATGCAGGCTCTCTGTCACCGCTGCATCTCCCGCCAGCATGCCCCACTGCACCCCCAGCTCCTGCAGGTGCTCCTCACTGATGGTGACGATATGGGCAGAGAGTTCAATCTGCTCCAGTGGCCGATCCAGCCCCTGAATCCAGCGCGCCGTCTCTTTCAGTGCCGCGGCGGTATCGCGCAGAAGCAGCGCGTTGGTGCGTTTATCCACCGTCACGCTGCCACGCGGCGTCATCAGTGACTGGCGTTCACTCAGCAGGCTGGCATGAACGTCGCTGGCGCTGGCATAACGGAGTGTGACCGTGCGCTGTTGCAAAGGCGTCTGCTGTAACTGCGCCTGCCGCTCCGCCTCCCGGGCCGCGTCCTGCGCCTGCTGCCAGCGCAGCGGATAGACCAGCAGAACATTATCCTGCTCAATAACCGTCAGTTTTGCCATCCGCGCCACCAGCGCCAGCGCCTGACGCCACGGCAGGTTATCCAGCCGCAGCGATAGCACCCCCTCAACCTCAGGCGCGATCAGCAGATTGACCTGCTGATAGTCAGCCAGCGCCTGCAGAATCTGCTCTACCGGTGCGTGGTCAAAAGCGAGGCTGAGCGGCGCCTCGTCAGCGGCGTAAACCGGCTGCAGGCTGCTGATGAGGAGCAAGGTCGCTATCCTTAACATGCGCATATCCTTTTAAATAAAATGTGGTTTGCTGAGCGTGACAGCTCGCTGGCACGGCAAGCGTGAGGCTGCGGGAGGTGACCGCCACCAGTTGCCAGGGCGTAAGAGGAAAAGGCGTGTTGCTGCCCACCGTGACGCGTTCTCCCTGCGGGGTAAGCAGCCAGGCCTGATAGCGGGTTTCCCGCCCGGCAATCCCCTGCAGACGCCAGCCGGTGAGCGGGGCCACCGCCGCCTGACACAGGGAAGCGGCAACAGGCCGGAAGGGATCGCGTGCCAGCACATCCCCCCAGCACAGCAGCAGAATCAGCAGGCTATGGCGCATCGGCTGGCTCCAGCCAGAGTTGCGCCTCCAGATCCTGCGGCTGCGCCAGCAGCAGGAAATGCACAGGCAATGGCGCAGAGGCCTGGGCAAACTCAGCAAAGAGTGTCCGGAACGCCTGCCAGGGCAGATGCAGCGTCAGCAGGCGGGCGGGGCCATCCGGCTGCCACGCCTCCAGCTGGTGAGAGCGGCCCGCCAGAATATCGTCGATAGCCCCCTCCGATGCGGCTGCGCGAGTCAGAGCGAGCTGCATCGCCCCCCGCTGCGCCTGCAGCTGCGCGATGGCGGGATGCTGACGCCACTGCTGCTGGCGCTGCTGCAGAGTACGGGTTAACTGTGACAGCGCCGCCCGTTCAGCGGCCAGTGCCTGCTGCTGAGGCCGTAAGCCCGGCAGCCAGATAAGCAAAAGCAGACCCGACGCGAGAAGGAGCAGCAGGCCGTAGCGCGGAACAGCCGCCATCTGACACCAGCGATCAATCATCGCGTCCCCCGGCTATCTGCGCCCGTAGCGAAAAATGGTAGCGGCCATCCGCCTGACGCCGGACCCCACCCTGCTGCACCTGACCCAACAGGGCGGCGGTAGCAAGCTGCTGGCGAAACTGCCGGATTGCTGCCATATCCTGCGCCTGCCCCTCCAGGATCAGGCGGTTATCACGCTTCTCCAGCCGGGTCAGCCAGGCAGTATCGGGCAGCATGCCGGGCAGATCGCGCCAGAACTGTTGCCACCCGGCCAGCTGCGCAGCCTTGTCACGCTGTTTCGCCTGCTGTTTTTGCAGAAGCGCGAGCTGTTCCAGCAGCTGCTTCTGCTGCGCTAAACGCGCAGCCAGTGTCTCCAGCGCCTGCTGCTGCATCCTGCTCTCCTGCGCTATCCGCTGGCGCGCCTCATGGATCCGGTACGCCTGCTGCATCACCAGCAGCAGCAGACCGCCCGCCACCAGTGCCAGCACCAGCAGGCTCTGCCGTCGCTGCCGCTGCCGCCGTTGCTGCCGCCACGGCAGCAGATTTACCGCCACGCCGGGTCATCTCCGCTGGTCAGCGCCAGCCCGGTCGCCAGTGCAAAGGCTCCCGAATTCGCGGGCAACGGGGGCTGCTGATAACGAAGCAGATCAAAAGGGGAAAACGCGACAGCGTCAGCGGGCAGCGCGGCTGGCGTGGCGGCACACCAGGCGATGGCCGTTGCCTGGGGAAAGGCCTGCTGTTTCAGTGTGTCCAGCGTGACGGCGTCGTCACACTCTGCTGCGGTCTGCGCATCGCTCCAGAGCCAGCGCCCCTCCTGCTGCAGCACCAGCACCGTGCCGCCCGGCAGTCGCGCCTGCCGGGCCAGCCGCTTCAGCGCATCGGTGGTCAGTTCCAGCACCTGCGGCCTGAATCCCGCCTGTAACAGGGGCATCATCCACTGGTCAACACTCTCCCGCCGGGCCGCCGTGACGCAGAGCTGACGGTTTCCGGCCTCCTCGTGATAGTCCAGCGCCAGCGTGTCAGGCTCCAGCGGAAAGAGACGACGCGCGGCCACCTGCACGTAGTGCCCCAGCGCAGGCTCCCTGAGTGACTGTGCGGGCAGCGGAAGCGGCCGCTGCAGCACCAGCCGGGCGGGGAACCCGACCCTCAGCGAGTAACGGCGCGGCAACTGCTGACGCCAGGCTGTCAGGACCGCCTGTAATTCAGGCGAAGATTGCAGCACGCCGTTTCTTAACGTATCTTGCGGCAGCCGTTGCAGCCACCAGTGGCGTAGCTGCCAGCCATCACGACGACGCTGGAGGGCCAGGCCACACATCTGCCTGTTCTGAATATCCAGCCCGATTTGCCAGGTATGAAAAGCCATGCGCGCGATCTCCTTATCGTCCGGGAAAATGGACATATCAAAGCGTCTGGCTTGCCTTTATACTACCGCGCGGTTGTTTATAAACTGCTCAAACGACAATAGATGGGAAACTCCAGGTGAAGTTCGTAAAGTATTTATTGATCCTTACAGTGTGTTGCATCCTGTTGGGAGCTGGCTCGATTTATGGCTTGTACAAGTACATCGAGCCACAGCTGCCTGACGTCAACACGCTGAAAGATGTGCGTCTGCAAACCCCTATGCAGGTTTACAGCGCCGACGGCGATCTGATCGCCCAGTATGGCGAAATGCGCCGTATTCCTTTGACCCTGCAGCAAGTGCCACCTGTGATGGTGAAAGCGTTTATTGCAACCGAAGACAGCCGTTTTTATGAGCACCACGGTGTGGACCCGGTGGGGATTTTCCGTGCGGCCAGCATCGCGCTGGTCTCCGGTCACGCCTCCCAGGGAGCAAGTACCATCACTCAGCAGCTGGCCCGTAACTTCTTCCTGAGTCCGGAACGCACCCTGATGCGTAAAATAAAGGAAGCGTTTCTGGCAATCCGCATTGAGCAGTTACTCAATAAGGATGAAATTCTTGAGCTCTACCTGAATAAGATCTACCTCGGCTACCGGGCTTATGGCATCGGTGCTGCTTCGCAGGTCTATTTTGGTAAGCCGGTTGACCAGCTGTCGCTGAGTGAAATGGCGATGATTGCCGGTCTGCCGAAAGCGCCGTCCACCTTTAACCCGCTCTATTCGCCGAGCCGCGCCCTGTCGCGTCGCAACGTGGTGCTGGCGCGTATGCTGGATCAGCACTACATCACGCAGCAGCAGTATGATGAGGCACGCAATACGCCGCTGGTGGCGAAGTATCATGGCCCGGAAATCGCCTTCTCTGCCCCTTATCTCAGCGAGATGGTGCGCCAGGAGATGGTGAAGCGCTACGGCGACAACGCCTACACCGACGGCTATAAGGTTTACACCACCGTGACCCGTCGCCTGCAGGAAGCGGCTCAGACTTCGGTGCGTAACAACGTCATCGCCTACGATATGCGTCATGGCTATCGCGGCCCGACCAGCGTGCTGTGGCGGGTGGGCGAGCCCGCCTGGGATCAGACTAAGATCGAGAAAGCGCTGAGTGCGCTGCCGGTCTATGGCCCGCTCTATCCGGCGGTGGTCACGGAAGCGCGCAGTGATGAAGCAACCGTGATGATGAAAGATGGCAGCAATGTGTCGCTGGCCTTAGCGGGTGTGCGCTGGGCGCGTCCTTATAAGTCTGACACCGTGCAGGGCCCGACGCCGAAAAGCGTGACGCAGGTGCTGCAGCCAGGCCAGCAGATCTGGGTGCGCAAAGTGGGTGATGCGTGGTGGCTGGGCCAGGTACCGGATGTGAACTCGGCGCTGGTCTCACTCGATCCGAATGATGGTGCGGTGCGGGCGCTGGTAGGCGGCTTCGCCTTTAACCAGAGCATGTTTAACCGTGCAACCCAGGCACTGCGCCAGGTCGGCTCTAACATCAAGCCGTTCCTCTACACCGCCGCGATGGATCGCGGACTGACGCTGGCGTCGATCCTGAACGATGTGCCGATTTCACGCTGGGATGCCGGTGCGGGTGCCGACTGGCGTCCGAAAAACTCACCGCCAACCTACGATGGACCGATTCGCCTGCGTCAGGGACTTGGCCAGTCGAAAAACGTGGTGATGGTGCGTGCGATGCGCGCCATGGGCGTGGATTATGCCGCTGAGTATCTGCAGCGCTTTGGATTCCCGGCGCAGAACATTATTCATACCGAGTCGCTTGCCCTGGGGGCGGCCTCGTTCACCCCGTTACAGGTGGTGCGCGGCTACTCCGTGATGGCGAATGGCGGCTTCCTGATTGACCCGTACTTCATCACCCGGATTGAGAATGAACAGGGCGGCATTGTCTTTGAAGAGAAACCGAAGATCGCCTGTCCGCAGTGCAATCTGCCGGTGATCTACGGCGAAACGAAGAAAGCGCTGGCGCTGAACGAAGAGAGCGTTGAGAACGTGGCCGCGTCAGACAGCAATCAGAACCAGGCGGTGCCACAGCCTGCACTGGAGCAGGTTCCGGCCCAGGCACAGCAGGGCGAACAGCAATATGCCCCGCATGTCATCAACACCCCGCTCAGCTTCCTCATCAGGAGCGCACTGAACAGCAACATCTTCGGTGAACCGGGCTGGATGGGAACCGGCTGGCGTGCCGGTCGTGACCTGAAGCGTAATGACATTGGCGGGAAAACCGGTACCACGAACAGCTCGAAAGATGCCTGGTTCTCGGGTTATGGCCCTGGCGTCGTGACCTCCGTCTGGATCGGTTTTGATGATGCGCGCCGCAATTTAGGCCGCAGCACCCTTTCCGGCGCGATTCCCGATCAGATTTCAGGCTATGAGGGCGGCGCTAAGAGTGCGCAACCGGCATGGGATGAATATATGAAGAGCGCGCTGGAGGGGGTACCGGTGCAGCCGTTAACGCCGCCGGATGGCGTGGTCACGGTCACGATTGACCGCAGCACCGGCAAGCTGGCAAATGGCGGAGGCAATACGCGTCAGGAGTACTTCATCAACGGCACCCAGCCGACCGAGTATTCCGTTCATGATGTGGGCACCACCATTATGGACAACGGCGAGAGTCACGAGCTGTTCTGATGTGACCCGCACACTTAACCTGTTAAAAGGCCGACATCAGTCGGCCTTTTTTATTCAGTAGCGCAGACGCCCCTGCTTCACCAGCCATTCGCGCGCCATAAAGAGCGCACTGACGTTGCGTGCCTCGCGAAAATCGGGCTCCTCCAGCAGCGACAACATATCGCTCAGCGGCCAGCGGTGAACAATCAGTGGCTCCGGCTCGTCACCTTCCAGCTTATCGGGATAGAGACCTTCTGCCACCACGATATTCATTTTGCTGGAAAAGTAGGAGGGGGCCATCGTGAGCTTGCCCAGCGGCGTGAGGTGCTCAGCCCCAAAACCGACCTCTTCTTTCAGTTCCCGCACCGCCGCCTCATTCACAGTTTCGCCTGCATCGATCAGCCCTTTGGGAAACCCGAGTTCATAGGTTTCCAGTCCGACGGCATACTCCTGAATCAGGATCAGATGGTCATCAATAATGGGCACAATCATGACCGCTTCACGTTCTGACGGCTTCATCCGCTCATAGACGCGACGCGCCCCGTTACTGAAGGCGAGATCGACCGATTCGACGGTAAATAGCCGCGAACGCGCCACGGCGGTGATATTGAGGATGTCAGGTTTTTTTGGAATTTTCATATCAGCCTCAAAAGTTTCTGCGCCGGCTATCAGGAACGAATTAGCATACCTAACCCCAGGCAATTGTGCGACAGTCTCACCATAACGATATCGTTACATAGATTCCGGCAATTGAATAACAGCCTTTGGTTATCAGTTAAGACTAAATTTGCATTAGTCAATATGCTGCGATAAGTTTCAGATAATACCGATATTTAATCCAGTCTGAGCCGGTTACCATTCGGACAAGGCAGGGTTTAATAAATGCTAATCAGATATTCCCTGGCACTATTTAATCGGGTGTCTGACTCCTCAGGATTATATAATCTTCCGGAATGCCTCTTCAGAAGTGAGCATCCCCCGGAGCGTACGTTTAAAGTGAAGGCAGCATTTTGGCTGAATTGAGCAGAGCATGAGCACAATCTTTATGATCCTGGCCATAGTGCTGACCTGTTCAATCCTGGCAGGTATTGGGTTCTGGTACGCTATGCGGCATCGTCCGCCGTTGGCGAAACCGCTGCCATTTATCAGTCCGCCCTGCCGTAAGCTTTCCCCTCAGGAGCGCGAGGCGGTAGACAAATATGTCACCGCACTGGCAAAACAGCCCCGCACCGCCGTGACGACCGACAAGCGCAGCGCGTCTGAACGTCTGACGCTGACCGCGCAGAGCAACAACGTCTATCCGGTGACCCGCGCCATTACCCGCTACGGCCTCTCAACGGACGATCCCCATAAATGGCGTTACTATCTGGATGAAGTCGAAGTTCATCTGCCGCCGCTGTGGGAGCAGTACATCACCGACGAAAACTACGTCGAGTTAATCCGCACCCAATCCATTCCGCTGGTGATTTCGCTCAACGGCCATTCGCTGGTGGATTACGCGGTGGATCAGCAGTCCCTGCCGACGCTGATGCGTCCGGTGTCGACCAACGCCTCGATCCGCAAAGCAGAAACGGAAAACGTTGAACTGCTGCAGGTGCGTAAAGAGACCCCGGAAGAGTATCGCCTGT
Source organism: Pantoea sp. ARC270 (assembly GCF_003236725.1). Classification (NCBI taxonomy): domain Bacteria; kingdom Pseudomonadati; phylum Pseudomonadota; class Gammaproteobacteria; order Enterobacterales; family Erwiniaceae; genus Pantoea; species Pantoea sp. ARC270. Next base: position 180,770 of record NZ_PUGA01000010.1, on the reverse strand, counting down.
CGCGGCCAGACGGCACGCGTGAAGGGGTCATCATCTCGCTTGCCTTCTTACTGTTCTTCTTCAGCCTGCTGGTGCCCACGACCCTGATGATCTGGCTGGTGCTGGCCGGAGCGGGAATGATCGCAGCCAGCCTGTGGCTGCTCTATCGCATTCCGGGTGAGCGCGGCCTGCGTGACATCCACTGCCTGCGCGGCGCGCCGAAGCGCTGGGGCCTGTTCAGCGAATCGAACCAGGAGCAGAGCAACATCACGCTGGGAATTATCGATCTCGCCTATCCGGCGCACTGGCAGCCCTATGTCGCGCACGACCTCGGTCAGGTGACCGACGTGGAGATCTACCTCAACCGTCAGGTGGTGCGTCAGGGCCGCTTTTTATCCCTGCAGGATGAGGTCAAAAATTTCCCGATTCAGCGCTGGCGGAAAAATGTGGTGCTGGCCTGCGGCTCGCTTCTGGTGCTGACCCTGCTGGTCACCTGGATTCCGCTCGGGATGCCGATCAAGCTCAGTCTCGCCTGGGCCAGAGGCACCGACAGCCTGGAGGTCAACAGCGTCGATAAACTCAGCAGCGTGGCCCTGAATATTGGCGACAGCCTGAAGGTGAGCGGTACCGGCATGTGTTCAGTGCCGGATAACTACCAGAGCAACCGGAGTTACGCCTTTATGCCGTTCGACTGCTCGGCCATCTACTGGAATAACGCGAAGCCGTTGCCGCAGCCGCAATCTGACATTATTGATAAAGCCGCCGCCCTGCTGGATACCACGACCCGTCAGCTGCACCCGGAAACCAATACCGATCCCAAACTGAACCCGCAGCTGGCGTCAGCGATCCAGAAGTCCGGGATGATTCTGCTGGATGACTTCTCCGATCTGGTCATGAAGACCCAGGATCTCTGTAATCAGCCGCAGGATTGCGTGCGCCTGAAAAACGCGCTGGTAAACCTGGGCAACGCCAAAGACTGGGAGGCGCTGATGCGCCGCGCCGACTCCGGCCAGCTAAACGGCATGAACGTGCTGCTGCGACCGGTCAGTGCGGAAGCGCTGGAGAACCTGGTGAATACCGCCACCTCGACCTTCTTTTTCCGCGAAACCCGCCGTGCGGCTGAAAACCTCAACAGCCCGCCGCCGGGAGGATTCCTGATCGTCAGTGACGAGGGTCGCCAGCTGGTCAGTCAGCCTCAGCCTGCCGTGTCACTGTTCGATCTCGATCCGCCCGCTCAGTGGCATGAGCTGCAGCGCATCTCCGCCATGCTGCTGCATACGCCTTTCAGCGCCAGCGGCATCATCACCAGCATCACCACCGATGCCAACGGCACGCGTCACATCGCGCTGCACAATGAACCGGATGCCATGGCGCAGTGGCGCTATCTCGGCACCGTACTGCTGCTGATGGTGCTGCTGGCCTGCGGCGTGATCAACGGACTGCTGGCCCTGCGCCGCATGCACCGTAATCGCCAGCGCATGATCGACATCCAGCTCTACTACGACAAGTGTTTCAACCATAACCTCAGCACTTTGCAGAGCGTGCGCTCGATATTCTGAGCCCTGCCCTTCTGTGCTACCCTGTCGCCCGGTTTTTTTACAGGGTGAGAGCCACGATGCTCAACTGGTCTGAAATTGACACCGTGCTGCTCGACATGGATGGCACGCTGCTGGATCTGGCGTTTGATCGTCATTTCTGGCTGGAGCATGTGCCCGCGGTGCTCAGCCAGCAGCGCGGCATCACCCTGGCTGACGCTGACCGGATCATCACGGAAAAGTATCAGGCCGTCGCCCATACGCTAAACTGGTATTGTCTGGATTACTGGGCAGAGGCGCTGGCGCTGGACATCCGTGCCATGACCTGGGCGATGCGCAGCCGGGTCGCACTGCGTGACGACACCCTGCCCTTTTTGCAGGCGCTGCGTCGCGCTGGCAAGCGCACCATCCTGCTGACCAACGCGCATCCCTATAATCTCGACGTCAAACTGGCGCAGACAGGTTTAGCGCCACACCTTGATTTATTACTTTCCACCCATACCTTTGGGTATCCGAAAGAAGACCCGCGTCTGTGGCAGGCGGTACAACAGCACACCGGCTTTTCTGCGCCGCGCACGCTGTTTATCGACGACAGCGAAGTGATTCTGGATGCTGCGGCGTCATGGGGCATCGGCTGGTGCTTAGGCGTAAAAAATCCCGATTCGGGTCGTCCTGAGCAAATCTTTCAGCGTCACCGCGCCACCGGCGACTATCGGACGCTGATCTGAGTCAGGAGCAGCAATGAAAGAGAAAAGCAGCGAAGAGGTTCGCCTCGACAAATGGCTGTGGGCTGCGCGCTTTTACAAAACCCGGGCAATTGCGCGGGAGATGATTGAAGGCGGCAAAGTGCACTACAACGGTCAGCGCAGTAAACCCGGCAAGATCGTCGAGCTGAATGCGGAACTGACCGTGCGTCAGGGCAACGATGAACGCACCGTGGTGGTGGCGAATATCAGCGCTCAGCGCCGCCCCGCCAGCGAGGCACAGCAGCTCTACCGCGAAACCGATGCCAGTATCGAGAAACGCGAAAAAATGGCGCAGGCACGCAAACTGAATGCGCTGACTATGCCCCATCCCGATCGGCGACCTGACAAAAAAGAGCGTCGCGATTTGATGAAGTTTAAATTATCGGGCGATGAGTAATGCCGTCTTCGCGGACGCGCCATCGCCCCGTTCCAGTGAGAGAAAAAATATGTCAGTCCAGGATCAACTGCACCGTTATCTGTTTGAAAATGCCGCTGTGCGCGGCGAGCTGGTGAACGTCTCCGACACCTGGCGTGAAACCGTGAAGAACCACGACTATCCGGCTCCGGTTAAGACGCTGCTGGGTGAAATGCTGGTCGCCACCAGCCTGCTGACCGCCACGCTGAAGTTTGACGGTGAAATTACCGTGCAGCTGCAGGGTGACGGTCCGCTCTCCCTGGCGGTGATCAACGGCAACAATAATCAGGAGCTGCGTGGCGTGGCGCGCATAAAAGGCGACATCCCGGCCGACAGCACCCTGAAAAGCATGGTGGGCAACGGCTACCTGGTGATCACCATCTCCCCTGAAAAAGGTGAGCGCTATCAGGGCGTGGTGGGACTGGAAGGTGAAACGCTGGCGGAATGCCTGGAAGATTACTTCATGCGTTCTGAGCAGCTGCCTACGCGGCTGTTTATCCGCACCAGTGACCAGGGTGCCGCCGGTATCCTGCTGCAGGTTCTGCCGGCACAGGAGACAGAGAAAGAGGCGTTCGACCACCTGGCGACCCTGACGGAAACCATCAAAACCGACGAGCTGATCACCCTGCCGGCCAATGAGGTGCTGTGGCGTCTCTACCATCAGGAAGAGGTCACCCTCTATGATCCGCAGCCGGTCATCTACAAATGCACCTGTTCGCGTGAACGCTGTGGTGAAGTGCTGACCACGCTGCCGAAGGAAGAGGTGGATGAGATCATCGCGGAAGATGGCAAAATTGACATGCACTGCGACTACTGCGGTTCAGACTACGTGTTTGACGCAGTCGATATCGCGGCGATTCGCAGCCATTCTCACGGGAATGACGAGCGTCTGCACTGATTCACCGGGCGGCGTCTGCCGCCCCGTTTTCCTCTCCCCCTCCTATCCCCATAATTTCTCAGACAAATTATCTTTTTTTACTTTCATAACATCTTTAAAACGTTCGAAACATAGCCTTAACGCGCCCTGAGTCGCATTTTTAGATCGCTGCCCTTTTTCCCTCAACGCAGAAGAGTAAACTGCGCGCGATCGTGCAGCCGCCCGGAAGGCAGAGGCAGAAGCCCTGATAAGCCTGGTTGTGCCTGCAGGCTGAGGTGACGACGCGCTGTGACTTTTCAGTGCGTCGTCGCATCAGTGCAACAGCCGGCCGTACGATCCCAACCTATCTCTGCTTTGCAGAACAGACACCGATTTAAGGAGCAGTAAAATGCGCGTTAACGGCCTGACCTCGCAAGACCTTGCCGCTTTGGGCATCGTGGATACCACGGAAGTGGTTTACAACCCTGATTACGACACGCTCTTTCAGGAAGAGACGCGCCCGGACCTCGAAGGTTTTGCACGTGGCACCCTGACGCAGAGCGGTGCGATTGCAGTAGACACCGGGATTTTCACCGGGCGATCGCCAAAGGATAAGTACATTGTGCGTGACGACACCACGCGCGATACCCTGTGGTGGAACGACCAGGGAACCGGCAAAAATGACAACCAGCCCCTGTCGCAGGAGACCTGGAACGCGCTGAAAAGCTGCGTCACCCGGCAGCTCTCCGGCAAGCGCCTGTTTGTCGTGGATGCCTTCTGCGGTGCCAATGCTGACTCCCGTCTGAGCGTGCGTTTCGTCACCGAAGTGGCCTGGCAGGCCCACTTCGTCAAAAATATGTTCATCCAGCCGACCGACGCTGAGCTGGCCGACTTCACGCCCGATTTTGTGGTGATGAACGGCGCGAAATGCACCAACCCGGACTGGCAGGCGCAGGGTCTGCACTCTGAGAACTTTGTCGCCTTCAATCTGACGGAGCGCATGCAGCTGATTGGCGGCACCTGGTACGGCGGCGAGATGAAGAAAGGTCTGTTCGCCATCATGAACTACCTGCTGCCGCTGAAAGGCATCGCTTCGATGCACTGCTCTGCTAACGTTGGCAAAGCGGGCGACGTGGCGGTCTTCTTTGGCCTGTCGGGCACCGGGAAAACCACTCTCTCGACCGATCCTGACCGCCAGCTGATTGGCGATGATGAACATGGCTGGGACGATGACGGCGTGTTTAACTTCGAGGGCGGCTGCTACGCCAAAACCATCAACCTCTCAGAGCAGGCTGAGCCGGAGATCTACCGCGCCATTCGCCGTAATGCGCTGCTGGAGAATGTGGTGGTGCGCGAAGATGGCAGTGTGGATTACGCCGACGGCAGCAAAACCGAAAACACCCGCGTCTCTTACCCGATCAATCACATCGACAACATCGTGCAGCCGGTCTCAAAAGCGGGCCATGCGAAGAAGGTGATTTTCCTGACCGCCGATGCGTTTGGGGTGCTGCCACCGGTTTCCCGTCTGACGCCGGAGCAGACGCAGTATCATTTCCTGTCCGGTTTTACCGCCAAACTGGCCGGAACCGAGCGTGGCGTGACTGAGCCAACACCGACCTTCTCTGCCTGTTTTGGTGCCGCATTCCTGACGCTGCACCCGACGCAGTATGCCGAAGTGCTGGTGAAGCGGATGGAGGCGTCCGGTGCGCAGGCGTATCTGGTCAATACCGGCTGGAACGGCAGCGGCAAGCGCATCTCGCTGAAAAATACCCGTGCCATCATCAACGCGATCCTGGCGGGTGAACTGGATAATGCGCCGGTAGAAACCCTGCCGATCTTCAATCTGCAGATGCCGGTGACACTGGGTGAGCTGGACAGTGAGACGCTCGATCCGCGTCGCAGCTGGGAGAGTGAAGAGAAGTGGACCGCCGCCGCCGAAGGTCTGGCGCAGCGCTTTATTGATAACTTCGATAAGTACACCGATAACGCAGCCGGTGCGGCGCTGGTAAAAGCGGGCCCGCAACGCTGACGGAACGGGCGCGGCAGTCCTCCTGCCGCGCCCGTTTTATCCGCCTGAGACGCTGTTGCTGCCGTTGTTATGGCTCAGCGCCATATTTTCCGTTAACGGTAACCAGGCGCGAATACGCAATCCCCCGCGCTCGCTCTCGCCAATCTCCAGCGACCCCTGATGCGCATCAATAATACGCTGTACAATCGCCAGGCCGAGACCGGTTCCGCTGGTGCTGCGGGCACTGTCGCCGCGCACAAACGGCTGGAAGAGATGCGCCAGCTGATCAGGCTTAATACCCGGCCCGTCATCTTCCACCTGAAACCAGGCGCGATGCAGTTCCCGTCCGCTGCTGACTTTAATCCAGCCATTGCCGTATCGCGCGGCGTTGACCACCAGGTTAGCCAGTGCGCGTTTGATCGACAGCGGGTTGATATCCAGCATTAACTCTTCCGGCATCACCGCATTTTCGATCTCACGTTCGTAGCCACTCTCTGCGGCCACCACCTCGCCCAGCACGCTGTTCAGGTCGGCGCGCTCGGTCTGCATCTCCTGACCGGTGCGCAGGTAGTCGATGAACTGTTCGATGATGGCGTTGCACTCTTCGATATCTTTGTTAATCGATTCGGCCAGATAGCCATCCTGCTCGCTCATCATCTCGGTGGCGAGACGAATACGGGTCAGCGGCGTGCGCAGGTCGTGACTGACCCCCGCCATGAGCAGCGTTCGGTCATCCGCCAGCTGTTTTACCCCGGCCGCCATCTGGTTAAAGGCACGGGTCACCGATCGGACTTCGGACGCGCCATACTCGCGCAGCGGCGGCGGAATAATCCCGCGTCCGACCTGCAGAGCGGCGTGCTCCAGATCCACCAGCGGCCGGTTCTGGATGCGGATAAACAGCCAGGCGCCGCCAATCGCCAGCAGCATTATCGCCAGGGTATAGCGGAACAGCGGCGAGAAGTCGCCCTGATGGATTTCCGTCAGGGGCACCCGCACCCAGATATCAGGCGACAGCCAGGTTTTCAGCCAGACCACAGGCGAGTTTTTGTTGACCTCGACCCGCACATCGGTGGGCCCGCCCAGCTGCTGCCCCATCTGTTCACTCAGGAATTCATAGTGCTGCGCCCAGCGCAATCCGCTCTCCTCTGCTGCTGCATTGGTGTAGAGCGAGATCCCCAGTTCGCGGTAGATTTCCCGGCGAAACGCCGGAGGCACTTCCAGCTGCGTGCCATCCTCCAGCTGCAGCCGGTCGGTCATCAGCATACGTACTTCGTATGCCAGCACCTTATTGAACTGCTGCAGGCTGGGAAGGATGGCAAAGTTCAGCACCACCAGATAGGTCGTGACCAGGCTGACAAACAGCAGGGTCACGATCAGCAGCAGGGTGCGCGCAAACGAACTGCGTGGCGAGAAGCGCAGTCGCCTCATGCTTTACTGCCGTCCGGCACGAAGACGTAGCCCAGACCCCAGACGGTCTGAATGTAACGTGGATGCGCCGGGTCCTCTTCCACCATGCGACGCAGGCGGGAGATCTGAACGTCAATCGAACGCTCCATGGCACTGTATTCACGGCCACGCGCCAGGTTCATCAGCTTGTCGCGCGACAGCGGCTCACGCGGGTGGCTCACCAGGGCTTTCAGCACGGCGAACTCACCGCTGGTCAGCGGCATCGGCTCATCTTCACGGAACATCTCGCGGGTGCCGAGGTTAAGTTTGAATTTACCAAAGGCGATAATCGCCTCTTCCTGCGACGGTGCGCCGGGCAGTTCATTGGCCTGACGACGCAGCACCGCGCGGATACGCGCCAGCAGTTCACGCGGGTTAAAGGGTTTAGGAATGTAGTCGTCCGCGCCGATCTCCAGCCCGACGATACGATCGACCTCTTCGCCCTTGGCCGTCACCATAATGATAGGCATCGGGTTGCTCTGACTGCGCAGACGACGGCAGATAGAGAGGCCATCTTCACCTGGCAGCATCAGGTCGAGCACCATCAGATGAAAGGATTCACGGGTTAACAGACGATCCATCTGCTCGGCATTAGCGACACTGCGCACCTGAAAGCCCTGCTCGGTGAGATAGCGTTCAAGCAGAGCACGCAGACGCATATCATCATCGACGACCAGAATTTTGTAGTTCTCTTGCATTTTCAACTCCCAAAGGCGCTATTGCCTGAGCCAACATTGTTAAAAAAAGATGCCTTATAGTGACAGTCATTAATGGTTTATATTCTAGCCAAAATTGTTACAAAGCATATTAAACAGGAGCTTATATTTAATTTCGGGCCAATTTCGGGGCCAGGCTCACCCTTTTTACCGGCGACAGGGCAGGATACGGCAAATCTGAAAAAACGGCCCTGTTTCTCAGAATCGCTGGCGTCAGAAGCGGACCGGCATTTATTCGATGAAGAAATTCAGCGGCTTAGCAGTTAATTTGGCTTAAAACGGAGTCATCATTATGGATAAGCTCCAGATAATCTACCCTGCCCGCATTCAGACAGCATAATATTCCAGCAAAAGCGCCCGGGACGCCATCCTCATCTCGGATTAATTTCAGTGCTTCTCACAGCAAGGCCAGTTGAAATTAAAGTCCGATAAATCAATCAGTAAAGCCAACTTTTCGCCTTCTCCGTTTTCAACCAGACTGCTCAGGCACCATTCGACGTCTCAACGGGGATTACACAATGAAAAAAACGATTTTACTGCTGAGCGCGCTGGCATTAGGCAGCGTTAGCCCAGGTTATGCTGCCACAGCGACCGGTGAAGCGGCCGGTGCAGCGGCAACCTCAACCGCTAAAGGTAACTCTGACGCCATTGGCGTTGGCGCAGTCGCGGCCCTGCTGGGCGTTGCGCTGGCGACCATGGGCGGCGGCGGCGGTGACGGACATGGCACCGGCACCTCGACCACCACGGCGACTCACGCCGGAAAATAAGTCTGTTTTATTGGCCAGCGTCCTGTGACTGGCTCCAGATTACGCTTCAGCAGCACCCCTTTCGCCGCCGGGGAAGTCAACGCGGGTTTTTAGCTTTAAAAACCCCTTCCCCGACTCTTTTTTGCCGCGCCCTGTTTGCCTTACACTGTTTCTCTTTTGATTTGGCTGGCCGGATTAGCATGAAAACCCGACTGATTACCCGCGAAGGCTTCGATAAGCTGAAAGCGGAACTCGACTACCTCTGGCGTGAAGAGCGACCGGAAGTGACCAAAAAGGTGACCTGGGCTGCCAGCCTTGGCGATCGCAGTGAAAATGCCGACTATCAGTACAACAAGAAACGGCTGCGGGAAATTGACCGTCGCGTTCGCTACCTGACCAAAAGTCTTGAGCAGCTGCGCATCGTTGACTACTCGCCTCAGCAGGATGGCAAAGTCTTCTTCGGTGCCTGGGTGGAAATTGAAAACGATGCGGGCGACCTCAAACGCTTCCGCATCGTGGGCTACGATGAGATTTTTGGCCGCAAGGATTACATCTCCATCGACTCACCGATGGCGCGGGCACTGCTGAAAAAAGAGGTGGGCGATGCCGCCACCGTCGAGACGCCAGTGGGTCCGGCGCTCTGGTATGTCAACGCGATTGATTACCCGCAATAACGTTTCAGATTATGGCTGAAAGCCGCCCGCGTCTCTGGCAATTTTGACCATCAATCCGTATAACTGTCCGCTATTTCTCAACCCGGAAAGCAAGACAGTCCTGATGATGAACGTTCTGAGCCAGATAATAGCCAGTGAGCTGCAGGCGCGTCCCGAACAGGTTGACGCCGCCGTTCGCCTGCTGGATGAAGGGAATACCGTGCCGTTTATCGCACGCTATCGTAAAGAGGTCACCGGCGGGCTGGATGATACCCAACTGCGCCAGCTGGAAACCCGCCTCAGCTATCTGCGTGAACTTGAAGAGCGACGCCAGTCGATTCTGAAGTCGATTGACGAGCAGGGAAAACTCACCGACGACCTCGCCCGCGCGATCAACATCACCCTCAGCAAAACCGAGCTGGAAGATCTCTACCTGCCCTACAAACAGAAGCGCCGTACGCGTGGACAGATCGCGATTGAAGCGGGTCTTGAGCCGCTGGCGGACACCCTGTGGCAGGATCCGTCTCACACCCCTGAGCAGCTGGCTGCACAATATGTCGATGCCGACAAAGGGGTGGCTGACGTGCGTGCCGCGCTGGATGGCGCCCGCTACATTCTGATGGAGCGTTTCGCTGAAGATGCGGCGCTGCTGGCGAAAGTGCGTAACTATCTGTGGAAAAATGCTCACCTGGTGTCGCGCGTGGTGGAAGGCAAAGAGGAAGCGGGCGCGAAGTTCCGTGACTACTTTGACCACCATGAAGCGCTGAGCAGCGTGCCGTCACACCGTGCACTGGCGATGCTGCGCGGCCGTAACGAAGGCGTTCTGCAACTCTCGCTGAATGCTGACCCGCAGTTTGATGAAGCGCCGCGTGAAAGCCACGGCGAAACGCTGATTGCGGAACACCTGAACCTGCGCCTGAACAACGCCCCGGCAGACAGCTGGCGTAAAGCGGTCGTGAGCTGGACATGGCGCATCAAAGTGATGCTGCATCTGGAAACCGAGCTGATGGGCACGGTGCGCGAACGCGCAGAAGATGAAGCGATCAACGTGTTTGCCCGTAACCTGCACGATCTGCTGATGGCCGCGCCCGCGGGCATGCGGGCCACCATGGGACTGGACCCGGGCCTGCGCACCGGCGTTAAGGTCGCTGTCGTTGATGCCACCGGCAAGGTTGTCGCGACCGACACCGTCTATCCGCACACCGGTCAGGCCGCGAAAGCCGCCGCCGCCGTTGCGGCCCTCTGCGTTAAGCATCAGGTGGAGCTGGTGGCGATTGGTAACGGCACCGCATCCCGCGAAACCGAGCGCTTTTTCCTCGATCTGCAGAAGCAGTTCCCGCAGGTCACGGCGCAGAAAGTGATTGTCAGTGAGGCGGGCGCGTCCGTCTACTCCGCCTCTGAACTGGCGGCGCAGGAGTTCCCGGATCTGGATGTCTCTCTGCGCGGCGCGGTGTCGATTGCCCGACGTCTGCAGGACCCGCTGGCTGAGCTGGTGAAAATCGATCCGAAATCGATCGGTGTCGGTCAGTATCAGCATGATGTCAGCCAGAGCCAGCTGGCGAAGAAACTCGACGCGGTGGTGGAAGACTGTGTGAACGCCGTGGGCGTGGATCTGAATACCGCCTCGGTGCCGCTGCTGACCCGCGTCGCGGGCCTGACGCGCATGATGGCGCAGAACATTGTCGGCTGGCGGGATGAAAATGGCCGCTTCCGCAACCGCCAGCAGCTGCTGAAAGTGAGTCGCCTGGGACCAAAAGCCTTTGAACAGTGCGCGGGCTTCCTGCGTATCAATCACGGCGATAACCCGCTCGACGCCTCCACGGTCCACCCGGAAGCCTATCCGGTGGTCGAGCGCATTCTGGCCGCTACCGAGCAGGCGCTGAGCGACCTGATGGGTAATGCGGGCAGCCTGCGCAATCTCAGCCCGCGCGATTTCATCGATGACCGTTTTGGTCTGCCGACCGTAACCGACATCATGAAAGAGCTGGAGAAGCCGGGCCGCGATCCGCGTCCTGAGTTTAAGACGGCGCAGTTTGCAGAAGGCGTCGAGACGCTGAGCGACCTGACGCCGGGCCTGATTCTGGAAGGCAGCGTTACCAACGTCACCAACTTCGGGGCGTTTGTGGACATCGGCGTGCATCAGGATGGCCTGGTGCATATCTCCTCGCTCTCTGACCGCTTTGTGGAAGATCCTCATCAGGTGGTAAAAGCGGGCGATATCGTCAAAGTCAAAGTGATGGAAGTCGATCTGCAGCGCAAACGTATTGCCCTGACCATGCGTCTCGATGAGCAGCCAGGCGAAGGCAATGCGCGTGGCGGCGCGAAAAATGGCGCGCCGCGTGACGAGAAACGTCCGGCTGCCGCGAAAGGCCGTCCGCGTCCGGTCAGCGCCTCTGCGGGTAACAGCGCGATGGGTGATGCCCTGGCCGCCGCGTTCGGTAAAAAACGCTAAGCTTATCAGGGGGCCGCACGCTGGCCCCCTGTTCCCGCCACTTTCCCCGGTTGAAAATCCCCGTCATAACGCTACGCTAAAAAGACGCCTGTCATAAAAACAACATCTGCTGTGGCATCCAAATCACGATGGAAACGATCACCGATCTGATTGATAAGATTTATGCCGGCACCTTTCCCCAGGCTACCCTGACGCGCCTGCTGAGTGAGATCGCCACCGCCCGCGACGCCATCAAGCTGCCGCGCAAGGCGCACTGGGACGAGCAGGATGTGGTGCTCATCACCTATGCCGATCAGTTTCGGGAAACCGGCAAGCCCACGCTCACGACCTTTTCCCGCTTCTATCAGCAGCATCTGCAATCCCTCTTTCCGCTGGTTCACCTGCTGCCTTTCTTTCCCTGGTCGTCTGACGACGGCTTTTCTGTCATTGATTACCATCAGGTTGATCCGCTGTGCGGTGACTGGCAGGATGTTGCCCGCCTGCATCAGGAAACCCGCCTGATGTTCGATTTTGTCTGCAACCATATGTCGTCGCGGAGCGCCTGGTTCCGTCACTTTCTGGCGCAGGACCCCGGCTGGGACGATTTCTTTATCAGCATGCCGCCCGCCACTGACCTCAGCGCCGTCACCCGTCCGCGAACCTCGCCGCTGCTGACCCCTTTTCAGATGGCCGATGGCGACACCCGCTTTATCTGGACCACCTTCAGCGCCGATCAGATCGACCTGAACTTTGCCAATCCTGAGGTGCTGCTGCGCATGGTCGGGGTGCTGCTCGACTACCTGATACGCGGCGCGGACTACGTGCGGCTTGATGCGGTCGGCTACATGTGGAAAACGCCCGGCACGCGCTGTATTCACCTGGAAAAAACCCATCAGCTGGTGAAACTGTTTCGCGCGATTGCCGACCAGGTCGCCCCTGGCACGGTGATTATCACGGAGACCAACGTGCCACATCGGGACAACATCAGTTACCTGGGCAACGGCCACGATGAGGCGCAGATGGTTTATCAGTTTTCGCTGCCGCCGCTGGTGCTGCATGCGATTCATACCGGCTCGGCGCGCGCGCTGCGGCAGTGGGCCAGCTCGCTGGATCTCAGCAGCAATGACACCACCTTTTTTAACTTTCTGGCGTCCCACGATGGTATTGGCCTGAATCCGGCGCGCGGAATTTTGTCGGAGGTGGAGATTGTGGCGCTGGTGCGCGACCTGGCGCTGGAGGGTGCGCTGGTCTCCTACAAAAATAATCCGGACGGCACCACCAGCCCGTATGAAATCAACGTCACCTATCTGGATGCGTTAAACCGTGAGGCGGACGACGACGCCACGCGGCTGAAACGTTTTTTACTGGCCCATGCCATTCTGCTGGTGTTCCCTGGCGTGCCGGCCATCTATATCCAGAGCATTGTGGGCGGGCGAAATGATTACGATGGGGTGCGTGCCGCCGGACACAACCGGGCGATTAATCGCCAGAAGTATGATCTGCAGGCGATTGAAGCGGCGCTGGCGGGGGAAGAGTGGCTGCGTCAGCAGATCTATACCCGGCTCGGTCAGCTGATCCAGCTACGCCGTCGCCAGCCTGCTTTTCATCCCGATAATCCGATGACGATCTCAGAGAGCGAAAATGCCCTGCTGGTGCTCAGACGTCATTCGCCGGACAGCGATGAAGGATTGCTCTGCGTGTTTAATCTCAGTGGACGGCCGGTGGAGACACCGCTACCGGAGGCACGTATGTGGCAGGATCTGATAAGCGGAGAGAAGATGGATGGCACCCAGCCGGTTAAGCTGGATGCCTGGCAGTTCATGTGGCTACGCTGATTACTTGTAGACTTCAGCGGTGGCGCTGAATTTACCGTGTTCGCGACCCGCGATCACCAGGTAGTATTTACCGCCTTTCTCGTCAGCAAGCTGAGACAGCACTTTTTTAGCATCCATTGGCGAGGTGGTTTCCGCTGTGGTGTTAACAGTGCCAATCTTCTGCAGGTTCATTGATTTAACTTCTTCTTTGGTGACTTCCTTCGCTGCCATCGCAGAAAATGAAATCGCGCCCATCATCATTGAAGCCACAACCCATTTAAAAACCTTCATTATGTTTACCCTCATTCATGATCCATTGTGAGATGTAAGCAGCCGCTAAACGCGTAAGGCAGTATGGAACGGCATAGTCATTTCCGTGACTAATCACATAAATTTGCAGCGGCCTTGCTCACAGAGAGAAGTATTGCTGCTGCCAGCGATTTTGCCAACTTAAAGCCTCATTATCCCGGCAAATCACTGATAAAGTTAATAATATGCTGACAAAAGATGTCTGGATGGGAAATAAAAGGTGCATGTGCTGCCTTATCGATAACGACTGAAGGCGAGGCTGGCAACATTTCATCAATCTCTGCAGCAATCCGGCGCGGCACCAGCCCATCGAGTGCGCCATAGAGACGCAGGAACGGCAGCCCGATCTGCGGTAACGCGCTGCGCAGATCGACCTGACGCAGAATCTCCAGTCCGCCATCCAGCACCGCCACTTCCGGCATCGGTTGCGACAGCACCACCTCTTTCAGCTGCCGTGCATCGGCGCGCGCCGTTTCGGTGCCCAGCGTCTGCAGCGCCAGAAAGCGCTCCACCGTGCGCTGAAAATCGTTGCTGAGCATCTGCTGAAAGTTCTGCAGCGTCTCGGGTTTAATGCCGGGCCAGTGCTCTGTGGCGGTGAAACAGGGTGACGATGCAACGGTAATCAGTGCAGCCAGCTTTTCTGGCGCGGTCAGCGCCAGCTGTGTCGCCACCAGTCCGCCCAGAGACCACCCCATGACGATCGCCTGTGCGGGCAGCGCAGGCAGCAGCGCCTCTGCCATCTGTGTCAGCGTCAGCGTTCCCGCATCCTGACTGCGGCCATAGCCCGGCAGATCGACCAGATGCAGGCGGTAATGCGGGCTGAGTCGCGGAATAATGCTTTGCCAGACTTCGGCATTCAGCCCCCATCCGTGCAGCAGCACAAGATCGCGTTTTCCTTCTCCGCAGGTGTGCCAGTAGAGCGACGTCATCAGTTACTATCCCGAAAATGATAAGGAGGTCGCTATGCTAGCAATGCCTGCCCTGTGTTGGCTATGCCAGATGCCGTTACAGATCGCCCGTCACGGTCTGTGCAGCTTATGTCTGCGTGAATTACCGCCGCTGCCCCTGCTCTGTCCACGCTGCGGATTGCCCGCCGGGACGACGCGGGTTGCCTGTGGCCGCTGCCAGCGCAAACCGCCCGCCTGGCAGGCGCTGGTCTGCGTCAATGACTATCGCCCGCCGTTCAGTGAGTGGGTTAATCAGCTTAAGTTTTCTCACATAACCGCACTCAGGGTGATGCTGGCGCGGCTGCTTTTGCTAAGCTGGCTGGATGTCTGGCGGCACGGTCGTGTAGTGCGTCCCGACCTGCTGCTGCCGGTGCCGCTGCACTGGCGGCGACGCTGGCGGCGCGGCTACAACCAGAGTGCCCTGCTGGCTGCCCCGCTGGCGCACTGGCTGCAGTGCGAATGGCGTGACGGCCTCTCCCGCCAGCGAAGGGGAGCATTGCAGCATCAGCTCACTGCCCGCCAGCGCCGCACTAACTTACGGGATGCCTTCCGCCTTGAAATGGCGGTGCAGGGTCGCCATATCGCCCTGCTGGATGACGTCATCACCACCGGCAGTACGGTCGACGAAATCAGTCGTCTGTTACTGGCGCAGGGCGCGGCCAGCGTGCAGGTCTGGTGCCTGTGCCGTACCTTGTAGAGCGTCATTGATGGGCGTATTATAACCAACTAAATTAGTCAACTATTGAGCAATCGACATGATCCGAATTACTGACTCTGCCCAGGAACATTTTTCTAAACTGCTATCCAAACAAGAAGATGGCACCCAGATTCGCGTATTCGTGATTAACCCGGGTACGCCAACAGCGGAGTGCGGCGTCTCTTACTGTCCGCCTGATGCCGTTGAAGCGACTGACACCAAGCTGAAGTTCGAAAAGCTCTCTGCGTATGTTGATGAACTGAGCAAACCTTATCTGGAAGATGCGGAAATCGACTTCGTGACCGACAATCTCGGTTCACAGCTGACGCTGAAAGCGCCGAACGCCAAAATGCGGAAGGTGTCTGACGATGCGCCGATGGTGGAGCGCGTGGAGTATCTGCTGCAGGCGCAGATCAACCCACAGCTGGCCGGTCACGGCGGACGCGTGTCACTGATGGAGATCACCGATGACGGTTACGCCATTCTGCAGTTTGGCGGCGGCTGTAACGGCTGTTCGATGATCGACGTCACCCTGAAAGATGGCATCGAGAAAGAGCTGCTGGCTGCCTTCCCGGAACTGAAAGGCGTGCGGGATATTACCGAGCATCAGCGCGGCGAACACTCCTTCTACTGATGTTAACGCGGGGATGAGCAGTAATACGCTGCTCTCTTCGCTGTGAGATTGAGGCGGCTCAGGAAACACGGGCAGATCGGAAAGACGCAAAAGCCGCCATCCATGGCATGCTCTGCCCGCGCCATCCATGGCGCGAGACGCTTTCCTCCTCTGCCCATGTTCCCTTCGTGTTGAGTAGAGACGTTGCTGCCAGCTTTCCTTTGAGTCAGTTTTTAATCAGTCAGAAACGCGGCAGTCAGACTGCCGCGCTCTTGTTACTTCTCTTTCCTGCCTGACTGACGCTGCTGGCTGACCACCTTCAGCAGTGCATTCACTTCCCTGTCGGCAAAGATCGCCTCCAGCGTTTTGCTCAGCTTACGCCGCCAGTTGGGATATTGATCTACCGTGCCCGGCACGTTGACCGGCGTGGTCATGCCGAGCCAGTCCTCCGGTTGCAGCCCCAGCAGCGCACTGTCGGTGTCGGCCAGAAAACGGTGGATTGCCCGGTTCAGTGCAGGCGTCATCGCCAGCTTCTCCGCCTTTTTCTGACTGCGAGCCGGCAAAGCCCCCGCCTGATGCAGGGCATCCAGTAGCGCCTGCTTCTGCGTCGCCCGCTGCTCATGCAGTGCCTTCACCGCGTCGCCCGGATAGAGGCCCAGTTTCTCGCCCAGCGCCAGGTCGCCCTGCTCCCAGAAACCGGTGAGGGTGGGCAGATCGTGCGTGCTGGCGCTGGCAATCGACTGACGCGGATAGTCCTGCGGCGCGCGATAGCGCTGATCTTTCTCCTGCTCGAACCAGAGCACCTTCCATGAAAAGACGCCGCTTTTGCGCAGCAGGCTGACTATCGCCTCCGGCACGGTGCCCAGATCTTCGCCAATCACCATGCAGCGCAGCCGGTGGCTCTCCAGCGCCAGAATCCCCAGCAGATCGTCGACCGGATAGGCGACATAAGCGCCTTTATCCGCCGTCTCTCCGGCGGGCACCCACCACAGACGCAGCAGCGACATCACATGATCGATGCGCAATGCACCGCAGTCACGCATGTTGGCTCGCAGCATGTCGATAAAGGGCTGATAGCCGCGCGCCTGCATCACATGCGGGTCCATTGGCGGCAGGCCCCAGTTCTGCCCCAGCGGACCGAGGCGGTCGGGTGGTGCGCCGACAGAGGCTTTAAGGCGGTAGAGCTCTGGGTCGTGCCAGGTTTCGGCGCTGCCTTCCGCCACGCCAACCGCCAGGTCACGATAGAGACCCACGCTCATGCCCAGCGCCTGGCTGTGCGCCCAGCAGCCTGAGAACTGCTGCTGCGCCAGCCATTGCAGCCACTGCCAGAAGGCGATCTCCTCTTCGTGCTCCTTACACCACTGCTGCACCTCCGGCTGCTGACTGTTGCGCCACCCTTCCGGCCACGCGGGCCAGCCCCACTGTTTTGCATTCTCAGCCCGTCGGGCCTGCTGTATGCCGTCGTAGGCCGCCTGATAACGCAGGCTGTCACCGCCTTCACGCACAAACTCAGCCCAGGATTGCTGCTCGTCGCTGGCGCGGTCACGGGCCTGAAAGTGTGCCCAGGCGTGGCGCAGTGCGGCGAGCTTCAGCGCCATCACCGCTGCGTAATCGACATGCTCCGCCTCGCGGGCTTTAGCCAGCGCCTTCTGCGTTCTGGCACTTTTCCACCACTTCTGTGCCGCCGCGCTTTGCTGAAAATCGGCCACCTGGCTGACATCGATATAGATGATGTTCAGCCAGCGGCGTGATGACGGACTGTAAGGACTGGCGAAATCGGCGCTGGCGGGATAGAGCGCATGCAGCGGATTCAGCCCGACGAAATCGCCTCCGCGTGCGGCCAGCTGCACCAGCAGCTGGTCGAGATCGCCGAAGTCACCGATGCCCCAGTTCTGTTCAGACCGTACGGTATAGAGCTGCACCAGTGCGCCCCAGCGTTTCTCTCCCGCCTCCAGCGCCGGCGGCAGATAGCAGCGGCGTGGGGCAACAATGACCCGCGTCTGCCAGCTTTTCTTCCCTTTGCTGAGCGTCAGCTGGTGATACCCCTGAGCCAGCGGCGTGGGCAACGTAAAGGGTTCGCCCGCGGTTAACTCGCCGCTGAGCAGTCTGCCCTTCTCTGTCTGCAGCTGCCAGCGATAGACGCCACGGCCCTGCGGCGTCAGCTGACGCCTGCCTCTGCCGCTGAAGACGGCGACCGGCGGCAGCGGCGATTTACCCGCCTCCTGCGGATCGCCCATCACCGCCAGCAGCGCACGTTTGGTTTCGTCGCTGATCGCCTCTTTCTCGCCGTTGACGTTGATGTAATCCAGTGAAATACCCGCAGCACGGGCGGCCTGATCAAGTGAATCCTGTTTCATTGCTGCTCCTTAGCGGGGTGCCTGCCAGATACGTTGCTGATAGTCACGAATGGACCGGTCCGAACTGAACATGCCGGTCCGGGCCGTGTTGAGGATGGCGGCGCGGGTCCAGCCTTCCGGGTCGCGCCACAGGGCTTCCACCCGTTGCTGCGCCTCGATGTAAGGCTGGAAATCGGCCAGCACCAGCCAGGGATCGCCGTGTTTCGTCAGGCTCTCCAGCATCAGGTCAAACGCGTGCTTGTCCCCGTCGCTGAATTTGCCCTTCTCCAGCGCTTTCAGTAAATCATCCAGCGCCTTGTTCTGCCTGCGCACCTTTTTCGGGTTGTAGCCTTTGGCCTTCAGCGTTTTCACCTCCTCCACGGTGTGACCGAAGATAAAGATATTCTCCTCGCCCACCTGCTCAGCGATTTCGACATTGGCCCCGTCCAGCGTGCCGATGGTCAGCGCGCCGTTCAGCGCCAGCTTCATGTTGCCGGTGCCCGAGGCTTCATAACCGGCGGTAGAGATCTGCTCAGAGAGGTCGGCCGCCGGGATCATCATTTCGGCGACGGTGATGCGGTAGTCGGGGAGAAAAACCACTTTCAGCCGGTCGCCGATGCGGGGATCGTTGTTCACCACCTCCGCCACCCGGTTTATCGCGTAGATAATGTTTTTCGCCAGGTAGTAACCCGGTGCGGCTTTTGCCCCGAACAGGAAGACCCGCGGCGTGAAGGTGACATCCTCCGGGTTATTACAGAGCTGCTGATAGCAGTAGAGGATATGCAGCAGGCTGAGGTGCTGGCGCTTGTACTCATGCAGTCGCTTGATCTGCACATCGAACAGAGCCGCCGGGTTGACGATAATCCCGGTGTGCCGGGCGATATAGTCGGTCAGCTGCGCTTTGTTCTGCTGCTTGATGCTGCGATAGCGCTGACGAAACGCCGGGTTATCGGCGTAAGGTTCCAGGCCGATCAGCGCGTCGAGATTGCTGGCCCATTCGGTTTTCAGCGTCTCATCAATCAGCCCGGCCAGCGCCGGATTGCACTGCTTCAGCCAGCGGCGCGGGGTAATGCCGTTGGTGACGTTATGGAATTTTTGCGGCCACAGCTGGTGATATTCCGGGAAGAGATCGCTGACCACCAGCCGGGAGTGCAGCGCCGCGACGCCGTTGACCGCAAACCCGCTGACGACGCAGAGATTCGCCATCCGCACCTGACCGTCCGCAATCACCGCCAGCTTATGCCACAGCGCTTTGTCATCCGGCCAGTGCTGCTTCACCACCTTTTTCAGCCGCTGATTGATCGTTTTGATGATCAGCAGATGACGCGGCAGCAGCGCGCGCATCAGCTTTTCATCCCAGCGCTCCAGCGCCTCCGGCATCAGGGTGTGGTTGGTGTAAGCAAACAGCCGGCTGGTGATCTGCCACGCCTCATCCCAGCCGAGCTGGTGCTCATCCAGCAGCACGCGCAGCATCTCCGGGATGGCGATGGTGGGATGGGTATCGTTGAGCTGAATCACTTCGAAGTCGGGCAGGCTGTGAATGCTGCGTCCCGCCTGATGGTGGCGGCGCAGGATATCGGCCACCGCACAGGCGCACTGAAAATATTGCTGCATCAGGCGCAGCCGCTTGCCCGCCTGGTGATTGTCGTTGGGATAGAGCACTTTGGTCAGTTTTGCCGCCTCGATGCCGGGCTGCTCCGCCTGCAGGAAGTGACCGTCGTTAAACGCCGTCAGGTCAAAAGGGTGCGCGCTCACCGCCTGCCACAGACGCAGCGGCAGCGTGACGCCATTGCGGTAGCCGGTGACCGGCAAATCCCAGGCTTCACCGCGCAGCGTAAACCCGGGCTGCCAGCGCACCTCGCCGTTCTCCTGCTTTTCGACCCGACCGCCCATCGCCACCTCCACATCCAGCGCCGCATTGTGGCGGAACCAGGGATAGTGCTCGCGCTGCCAGTCGTCGGGCGCCTCCTTCTGCTGGCCCGCCTGAAAAGACTGGCGGAACAGGCCGTACTGGTAGTTAAGTCCGTGCCCGGTTGCAGACTGACCGACCGTGGCCATCGAATCCATGTAGCAGGCAGCCAGTCGCCCCAGCCCGCCGTTGCCGAGTGCCGGATCGACCTCCTGCTCCAGCAGCGCCGTCAAATCGAACTGCTGCTCTGCCAGCGCCGCCTGCACCTCGTCATACCAGCCGAGATTAAGCAGATTGTTGCCGGTCAGCCGGCCAATCAGAAACTCCATCGAGAGATAGTTAACGTGACGCTGCTGCTGCGCCGGACGCGGGGCCGGTTGCGCGGCCAGCAGTTCCGCCAGGGCCGCACTGACCGCCTGCCACGCCTGGTGCGGGGTCATCTGCTGAGCGGAAGAGAGGCCGAGGTGTTGCCACTGGCGGGTAAAGGCGGCGTTAAAACGGGCTTTATTGAATTTCTGCTGCGGCATATCACTCCCTTCTGTTACGCAATGAGGTGAAGCAAAAATGGCAAGCGCACGGGCTGGCAGGCGGCGCCAGCAATCGTTAAGTAAAGACGGGAGTGGGGAAAAAAGCGACAGCAATCAAATAAAAACGCCAGCCCGGAGGCTGGCGTGGCAGGAATCAGCAGAGTTCGAGGTGCACCTCATGCTGCTCAATCACCTTCATGACGCTGGCGGGCGGCATCTTGTCGGTGTAGATGTAATCCAGCAGACTCATATTGCCGAGGTTAACCATGGCGTTGCGGCCAAACTTCGAGTGGTCCACGACCAGCAGCGCACAGCGGGAGTTTTCAATAATCGCGCGCTTGGTCCGCACTTCGTGATAGTCAAACTCCAGCAGCGAGCCATCCATATCGATGCCGCTGATGCCGAGAATGCCGTAATCCAGCCGGAACTGCGAAATGAAGTCGAGCGTCGCCTCTCCCATTACCGCCCCATCGCGGGTGCGCACTTCGCCCCCGGCAATAATCACCCGAAAATCGGGCTTGCCCATCAGCAGCATCGCCACGTTGAGGTTGTTCGTTACCACACGCAGATCGCTGTGGTTGAGCAGCGCATGCGCCACCGCTTCCGGCGTGGTGCCGATGTCGATAAACAGCGTGGCCCCATCCGGGATCTGGCTGGCGACCCGCTGAGCAATGCGCGCTTTTTCCGCCGACCACATCATTTTACGATCGTGCCAGGCGGTGTTCTCAGAGCTGGAGGGGAGCGCCGCGCCGCCGTGGTGGCGCTGAATTTTGTTCTGATCGGCCAGATCGTTGAGATCGCGACGGATGGTCTGCGGGCTGACCTCAAAATGATCCACCAGCTCCTCAGTACTGACATATCCCTGACGACGGACCAAATCGATAATCGCGTCATGACGTTGCGTCTGCTTCACATTCCTCTCCTGTTAACCCGCAAAATCTCTTTACCGACGCGTAACGTTACGCGTATCCACCAGCGCCATCGCCAGCCCGACCAGCAGACCGGCGACGTGCGCTGCGTTGGCAATGGCCAGGCCAAAGACGCCGAACCAGCCAATCACCAGCCAGACCAGCGCAAAACCGATCAGGCCACGTTCAAGATAGACGCCGCTGTCGGGATCGCGCTCGCCGCGCAGCCAGCAGTAGCCCATCAGGGCATACACTACGCCCGACAGGCCGCCAAACCAGATGCCGCTGAATTTCGCCTGCAGCCAGCCGCTGAGCAGCGCGGAAATCAGCATAATGACAAAGAGTTTGCCGCTGCCGAGCCGCTTCTCAACCGCCCCACCCAGATACCACCACCACATCAGGTTAAACAGAATGTGCAGCAGCGAGAAGTGCAGCAGCGCATGGCTGAACCAGCGCCAGACCTGAAAATGCTGGTCATCGTCCGGCCAGGCGAGCCAGGCCATCACGGTCTGATCGCCCATTACCTGCATCAGGATAAAGACGGCGATACAGAGCACCATCACCGTCATCGTCAGCGGCCCGGCGCGCTCACGAATGTTTGCCCAGATGTTACTGCGCTCATAGCGCAGCCCGCTGTCGGTTTTGCCGCTGTGCCAGCTGGCCGCCTGATAGCGTGGGTGATTAGGGTCATGCAGAAACTGCTGAAGTTCGTTTTCGACCACGGAAAACTGGCTCTCATCATCCAGCATGATGACATAGTGCTGGTCATGCTCAATACGCAGCGTCACGCCGCGCGTTGCCATGTAGTCCACAAACGCCTGCGCCATGCGCGGCTGATTAAATTGGGTAATGCGCATCAGTAACTCTCCGTGTGACAGGCGGCCACTTACTCACTGCCCAAGGCAACCTGCTGCGGAAAGGCCGCGCGCCAGGCATCGAAACCGCCATCAATACTGTAGGCCGCACTGAAGCCCTGCCCCAGCAGATATTGTGCTGCACTTTTACTGCTGTTGCCGTGATAGCACATTACCAGCACCGGCAGGCTGTGGTCTGCACGACTGATAAAGTCGCTGAGGTTGGTGTTGGTCAGATGCAGCGCACCCGCCGCATGGCCCATCGCAAAGCTTTGCGGATCGCGGATATCGACCAGCAGTGCCCCCTGCGCCAGACGCGCCTGCGCCTGCTGCACATCAATACATTCGAACGTTTCCATGGGATCTCTCAAAGTCGTCACAATAGCGCGTAGTGTAACCCGAGAAGCCACGCCGATAACCTGACAATCGTTACGGGTATCTGTTTTTTTGGTGGACATAATGTTAGCTATATCACGCAAAAATGTTTTTAGCGGGTTAAAAGCTGGCGCTAATGTTGGTTTGCGACTATGATAATGCTCGAAAACGAACATTAGTGAACTATTCCGAACATCGGAGGAGATGACGTGGAAACCAAAGACCTGATCGTGATCGGCGGCGGCATCAACGGTGCCGGCATTGCAGCAGACGCTGCAGGACGCGGACTGTCGGTGTTAATGCTGGAGGCGCGGGATCTGGCTTGCGCGACCTCCTCTGCCAGCTCGAAACTGATTCACGGCGGCCTGCGCTACCTTGAACATTATGAATTCCGTCTGGTCAGCGAAGCGCTGGCTGAGCGTGAAGTCCTGCTGAAGATGGCACCGCACCTGGCCTTCCCGATGCGCTTCCGTCTGCCGCACCGTCCACACCTGCGTCCGGCGTGGATGATCCGCACCGGCCTGTTTATGTATGACCATCTGGGCAAACGCACCAGCCTGCCAGGCAGTAAAAGCCTGCGCTTTGGCGCGGATTCGGCCCTGAAGCCGGAGATCACGCGCGGATTCGAATATTCTGACTGCTGGGTTGATGACGCCCGTATGGTCGTGCTCAACGCGCAGGAAGTGGTGAAGCGTGGCGGCGAAGTGCGGACCCGCACCCGCGTGACCCGTGCCTGGCGTGAAGGCGGTCTGTGGAAGGTGGAAGCGGAAGATGTCGACAGCGGCAAAACCTACACCTGGCAGGCGAAAGGCCTGGTCAACGCTGCAGGCCCGTGGGTCAAGCAGCTGTTTGACGACAGCCTGAAGCTCAAATCCCCTTACGGTATCCGCCTGATCAAAGGCAGCCACATCGTGGTGCCGCGCGTGCATACCGAAAAGCAGGCTTATATCCTGCAGAACGAAGATAATCGCATCGTGTTTGTGATTCCGTGGATGGATGAGTTCTCCATCATCGGCACCACCGACGTGGAGTACAAAGGCGATCCGAAAAACGTCAACATTGATGACAGCGAAACCGACTACCTGCTGAAAGTGTTCAACGCCCACTTCAAAAAGCAGCTGACCGCTGACGACATCGTCTGGTCTTACTCCGGTGTGCGTCCTCTGTGTGATGATGAATCGGACTCACCGCAAGCGATCACCCGCGATTACACGCTGGATGTCCGTGATGACAACGGCCAGGCGCCGCTGCTGTCGGTGTTTGGCGGCAAGCTGACAACCTATCGCAAGCTGGCCGAGCACGCGCTGGAAAAACTGGCGAAGTACTATCCGAACGCCGGTCCGGCCTGGACGAAGAACTGCGTGTTACCGGGCGGGAACATCTCCGGCACCCGTGAAGATTATGCGGCCAGCCTGCGTCGTCGCTATCCGTTCATCAGTGAAAACATGGCGCGTCACTTCTCACGCACCTACGGCAGCAGCACCGAAACCCTGTTAGCCGGGGCGAAAAGCCTGAACGATCTGGGTGAGAACTTCGGTCACGAGTTTTACGAGGCGGAGCTGCGCTACCTGGTGCAGCATGAGTGGGTTCGCGAGCTGGATGATGCTATCTGGCGTCGTACCAAACAGGGTATGTGGCTGACGAAAGAGCAGCAGGCCCGCGTGGCAGAGTGGCTGGCCGCGAAAGCAAAACCGGCACTCTCGCTGGCCTCTTAAGCAGGCCGCAGAAAGCAGAAAGCAGGCTCCGGCCTGCTTTTTTTATGGGTGGCTGACCACGAACTGAACCGGTTAAACCGTGCCGCAGCCCTTTCCCCTCGCACGCTCTTCCCCTGTCACCCTGCCGTTTCCCCCTCCCCGCCTGCCTGCAGCGCCTCGGGTTTCGCCTGCCGCCAGGCCGCTCACCATCGTTACCTTAAATCTAACGTTTCACTTTTTTGCTTAATTGAACGCCGTATGCAGAACGCGCAGACTTTCTTCAGCAAAAACGTCAGTACCGCGATTCTAATCAGGAGGTTGAAATGAACACAGGCCAAACGCCTGCCCGGGAGTGGAACACACGCCGCAGTGAAAAAGCGCGTCGTATGGCCGCCTTCCCCCTCGATGGCAAAGTCATTCCTGTTGAACGAGCCACAGAAGCCCTCGAACACTTAATTGCCCCAGGCGATCGCGTGGTGCTGGAGGGGAATAACCAGAAACAGGCTGACTTCTTATCCCGCACCCTGGCGCAGGTGAATCCGGCAAAGATTCACGACCTGCACATGATTATGCCCAGCGTCGGCCGCAGTGAGCATCTCGATATTTTTGAAAAAGGCATTGCCCGCAAACTCGACTTCTCTTTTTCCGGTCCGCAGAGTCTGCGCATGTCGCAACTGCTGCAGGATGGCCAGCTGGAAATCGGCGCTATCCACACCTATATCGAACTCTACTCCCGCCTCTATGTTGACCTCTGCCCGAATGTGGCGCTGATTGCCGGTTACAAAGCTGACCGCAAAGGTAACCTCTACACCGGCCCGAGCACCGAAGATACCCCGGCGCTGGTGGAAGCCGCCGCGTTCCGTGACGGTATCGTGATAGCCCAGGTCAATGAACTGGTCGATGACGAAACCGACCTGCCGCGCGTCGATATTCCCGGCTCCTGGATCGACTACATTGTCGTTGCTGACAAACCGTTCTTTATCGAACCGCTGTTTACCCGCGATCCGCGCCTGATTAAGCAGGAACATATCCTGATGGCGATGATGGCGATTAAAGGCATCTACGCCGAACACCAGGTGCAGTCACTCAACCACGGCATCGGATTTAACACCGCCGCGATTGAGCTGCTGCTGCCCACCTACGGCGAACAGCTCGGCCTGAAAGGCAAAATCTGTAAACACTGGGCGCTGAACCCGCATCCGACGCTGATCCCGGCAATTGAGAGTGGCTGGGTGGAGAGCGTGCACTGCTTCGGCGGCGAGCTGGGGATGGAAGAGTATATCCGCGCCCGTCCCGACATCTTCTTTACCGGCAGCGACGGCTCGATGCGCTCTAACCGCGCCTTCTGTCAGCTGGCCGGCCAGTACGCAGTCGACATGTTTATCGGGGCCACCCTGCAGGTTGACGGGCTGGCCAACTCCTCGACCGTGACCCGTGGCCGCCTCTCCGGCTTTGGTGGCGCCCCGAATATGGGCCACGATCCGCACGGCCGCCGCCACGCAACCCCCGCCTGGCTGAACATGATCACCGAGCCAGACCCGATGCAGCGCGGGAAAAAACTGGTGGTGCAGATGGTCGAGACCTTCCAGGCCGGCGCAAAACCCACCTTCGTTGAAACCCTTGATGCGGTTGACGTCGCTAAATCCGCCGGGATGCCGCTGGCTCCGGTGATGATCTACGGCGATGACGTCACCCACGTGCTGACCGAGGAGGGCATCGCCTATCTCTATCGCGCAGAGAGCCTGGAAGAGCGTCGCGCCATGGTCGCCGCCGTGGCGGGCATTACCGACATCGGTCTGGGTGTGGATGCGGCGCGCGTCGCGGCCCTGCGTAAAAGCGGCAAAGTGGTCTACCCGGAAGATATGGGCATCCGCCGTTCCGACGCCACCCGTTCACTGCTGGCTGCGGGCAGCGTGGCTGAACTGGTCGAATGGTCCGGTGGTCTGTACAACCCGCCTGCTAAATTCCGGAGCTGGTAAATGAAACTCCTGTCCCAGACTCAAGCCGAGGCGCAGTCCAGCCTGCTGGCGACGATGGCGCGCGATTGCCTGATCGATGAAGCACGTCTGAGCCCCAAGCCGGGTCTGGTCGACAGTCGCGGAAACGGCGCGCATCACGATTTAACCCTGGCGCTGATGGAGCGCTCCGCTCACAGCCTGGCACCGACCTTTCTGGCGCTGGCCCGTCACAGCTGGCTGCGTCCCGCTGATATCGCCCTGCGCGAGACGGTCGGGCGTCTGGGCCGTGACGGCGAGCAGCAGATGATGGCGGCCACCGGTGGCGTGAATACCCATCGGGGAGCGATCTGGGCGCTGGGCTTACTGGTGAGTGCCGCCGCCATGCATGGCGGTGCTGCCAGTGCCGATCAGCTGACCCGCACCGCCGCCACCCTGGCCAGCCTGCCCGACCGGGCAGCACCGAAACTGTTCAGCAAAGGGTTAAAAGCGACGCACCGCTATCGGGTGCCCGGCGCACGCGAAGAGGCGCAACAGGCGTTTCCTCACGTGATGAAGCTGGCGCTGCCGCAGCTGCTGATCAGCCGGGCGGTGGGAGCCAGTGAAAGCGAAGCCCGCCTGGATGCGCTGATGGCGATCATGACTTCACTCAGCGATACCTGCGTGCTGTCACGGGCAGGGATGGCGGGGCTGACGGCGATGCAGCACGGGGCACAGGCCGTACTGCTGGCGGGCGGCTGCCGCACCGCAGGCGGAAAGCTGGCGCTGGCGCAGCTTGATCGCCGGATGCTGGCGCTCAACGCCTCGCCGGGCGGGGCCGCCGATTTGCTCGCGGCGACGCTGTTTATCGATCGGGTCTGTTCGCCTGAACACACATATTTTTAGAGGCCATTATGGAACACATCACATTATCTTTACCCGCTAACCGCCTGCTCAGTGGCAGAGCGCTGGCCGGAGTCGTGGGTTCCGGTGATATGGAAGTACTGTACACCGCAACCCAGGGCGACACGCTGAACGTTGATATCACCACCTCACTCGATAACAGCGACGCCCGCTGGAAGGCGCTGTTTGACCGCCTGAATTTGATCAACGGCCTGCCGGCCGGCGAACTGATTATCCACGATTTCGGTGCCACACCCGGTGTGGCACGTATCCGTCTTGAACAGGTTTTTGAAGAGGTGAGCCATGCGTAACGACGCCAGTTTTATTGAATTACGGGCGCGTGAACGCGCCCGTACGCTGCTGGATGCCGGTAGCTATCGCGAACTGCTGGATCCCTTTGAGGGCATTATGTCGCCGTGGCTGGCCCCGCAGGGCGTGGTGCCGCAGTCCGATGACGGCATGGTCGTGGCACGCGGCACGCTGAACGGTCAGCCTGCGGTGGTTATCGCCATCGAAGGCACCTTCCAGGGCGGCAGCATGGGCGAAGTCTCCGGGGCGAAAATGGCGGCGGCGCTGGAGCTGGCGGCGGAAGACAACCGCAACGGCATTCCGACGCAGGCGGTGCTCTGCCTGGAAACCGGTGGCGTGCGCTTACAGGAAGCGAATCTTGGCCTGGCAGCGATTGCCGATATTCATGCGGCGATTGTCGATCTGCGTCGCTACACCCCGGTGATCGGCATCATCAGCGGCACCGTTGGCTGCTTCGGCGGAATGTCGATTGCCGCCGCGCTCTGCAGCTACCTGATCGTGACACGGGAAGCGCGCCTGGGCCTGAACGGCCCGCAGGTCATTGAGCAGGAGGCGGGCATTGAAGAGTATGACTCGCGCGATCGGCCCTTTATCTGGAGCATGACCGGAGGCGAAATCCGCTACGCCAGTGGACTGGTGGATGCGCTGGTGGATGACGGCATCAACGCGGTAAAAACCGCGATGCATGACTTCATTGCCAGAGGCGTACCGGCGCAGCACCGCAGCGACAATTATGCCGACTTCCTGTCACGTCTGACGCAGTTCGACACCCGCCAGCAGGCGGACACCGCCCACATCAAACAGCTTTTCGCCCGGGAGGAGAAATAATGACCCAGACAAGCAGCCGCGGTGCAACCTGGCTGGAAAAACTCGCACCTCATGCACAGCGTCTCAGTGGCCTGTGCGCCTCTGTTCAGGTGGCTGACGGCCAGCTGAATGGCGAAAACGTCCGCTTCATCGCCGTGGTGCCCGATGCTCAGAACCACTATCCGCGCGCCGCGCAGGGGGAAGTGGGTCTGCTGGAGGGCTGGACGCTGGCGAAAGTGGTGAATGAAACGCGGGAAGAGGATAAAAACAGCGCCGTGAAACGCCCGATTGTGGCGGTCATCGACGTGCCGAGTCAGGCCTATGGTCGTCGTGAAGAGGCATTTGGTATTCATCAGGCGCTGGCGGGCGCAGCGGGTGCTTATGCTAACGCGCGCCTGGCCGGCCATCCGGTCATCGGGCTGATTGTCGGCAAGGCGATGTCCGGTGCGTTCCTGGCACACGGCTATCAGGCTAACCGCCTGATTGCGCTTAACGATCAGGGCGTGCTGGTTCACGCCATGGGCAAAGCGTCGGCGGCACGTATCACGCTGCGTTCGGTGGAGTCGCTGGAGAAACTGGCCGCCACCATCCCCCCCATGGCCTATGACGTGAGCAACTTCGCCACGCTGGGTCTGCTCTCCGATCTGCTGAACGTGGGCAATCCCGATGCGCCGTCTGACGCCGACGTGGCGATGGTGGAAATCGCGCTGCACAAGGCGATCGGCGATGCCCGCCAGGACCCGAGCCTGAAAAACCGTCTGGGTGCCTCCAACCGTCACAGCTCTTCCCTGGTGCGCGAGCGTATGCGCGCGACCTGGTAAACCGATAAAAAAATAAACCTGCCGAATCCGGTCTGACGGGGCGTGTCACAGCGCCCCGGCGCAGTGGCCGTGTTCAGAATTATAAACATCGCTGTTTTTTGGAAATTTCTTTCTTAATAACAGGTGATTTATGATTTATATAATTGTGCATGCCCTTGCGCCTATCTTTGTCATTATGCTGCTGGGTTTCTGGGCCGGTAAGTGCGGAATGGTCAATAACAAAGACGTTTCGCTGCTGAATATTTTCGTGATGGATTTTGCGCTGCCCGCCGCGCTGTTCAGCGCCACGGTGCAGACACCCTGGGCCGGGATTGTGGCGCAGTCGCCGCTGATTGTGGTCCTGACCGGGGCGATGTGGATCACCTATGCGGCGATCTATTTCCTGGCCACCGGCGTATTTAAAAAGTCGCCACAGGATGCGGCGGTGCTGACGCTGACCGTCGCCTTACCCAATTACGCGGCGCTGGGCCTGCCGATTCTGGGCAGCGTGCTGGGCGAAGGCTCATCCACCTCGCTCTCGGTCGCTGTCTCTATCGCCTGCGGTTCGGTGCTGATGACGCCCTTCTGCCTGCTGATTCTGGAGCGGGAAAAAGCGCGCAGTGCGGGTGAGAATGTGGGGTCGACGCTGACCATGCTGCCGGTGCTCATGTGGCGCTCCGTTAAAAAACCGATCGTCTGGGGTCCGCTGCTGGGCGTGGTGCTTTCTGCGCTGGGCGTCAGAATGCCGGAGCTGGTGCTTTCGGCTATTAAGCCGCTGGGCCTGGCCGCCACCGCGGCGGCGCTGTTCCTGACCGGTGTGATCCTTTCTGCCCGTCAGCTGAAACTCAACGCCGTCGTGGGCGTCGGCACGGTGGCGAAACTGCTGATTCAGCCCGTGATTGCCTGGGGTCTGGTGCTGGCGCTGGGGCTGAACGGCTCAGTGGCGATCACCGCGATCCTGATGATTGCGCTGTCGGCCGGTTTCTTTGGTGTAGTGTTCGGCAACCGCTTTGGCGTTCAGTCGCCGGATGCTGAAGCCGTGCTGCTGTTAAGTTCGGTGCTCTCTATTCTGTCGTTGCCCCTGTTCATTACGCTGACATCAGGAATGTAATATGACCGCGCCCTGCCCCCATGATCTGCTCTGGCTGCGTGACCGCAGCGCATTAGCCACGATTTCAGCGTGCTGGGTCGGAACGTTCTGGCATCCCGGCCTGCCGGTGGTGGTGCGGCGCGATCATCGCGAATCCGGCCTGATCCCGATTGGAGTGCGCGGTGAACGGCGGGAGCAGCGTGCCGCCGGATGGGTTCATCCGGACGATATTGTCCGGGTGATAACGCCGGAGAGGCTGGCCGATCGCCCCCTGCTGCAGGCTTCCCCTTTCAGCGCCTTTGCCCCGGTTCGCGCGGCGATCGTGCTGAGTGAGGCGGAGTGGCCGTGGCGCTGGGGGATCACCGGCAGCACCGGTTATGCGCTGGCGACGCAGCAGCCCACGCTGCACGCCGCCAGCGATCTCGATCTGGTGATTCGCGCCCCGCAGCCTCTGGACCGGGCTGCGCTGCAACGGTGGCAGAATCAGACCGACGCGCTGGCGTGCCGGGTGGATACCCAGGTGGAAACGCCTGCCGGTGCATTTGCCCTCAACGAGTGGCTGCGCGAGGGACAGGTGCTGCTGAAAACCGACACCGGCCCCCTGCTGACCGCTTCACCCTGGAGCAGAGAAACCTCATGAAAATACTCTTTACCTTTCCCGGCCAGGGCACCCAGCGAGCCGGCATGCTGCAGCATCTGCCTGACGGCGAGGCGCTGTTAGCCCGCGTGCGGGCGGTACTGGGCGACGAAACTGACAGGCTCGACAGCGACGAGGCGCTGCAGCACACCCGCGCTGTCCAGCTCAGCCTGCTGATCAGTGGGGTCGCGTGGGCGCACGAGCTGATACGTCGCGGGGTGAAGCCGGATATCGTCAGCGGTCTGTCGATTGGCGCATTTCCGGCGGCAGTGGTGTCAGGTGCGCTCGATTTCAGCGACGCCCTGCGGCTGGTGGCATTGCGCGGCGACCTGATGGAGCAGGCTTATCCGCAGGGATATGGCCTGACGGCGATCACCGGCCTGACGCTGACGCATCTGGAAACGCTGCTGCCTGGCAGCCACACTTACATTGCCAATCTGAATGCCGAAACGCAGATAGTGATTGCCGGTCGTGATGAGGATATGGCACGGGTGGCGCAGAGAGCGCTGGAGGCAGGCGCCAGTAAGGCGATCAGGCTGGCGGTGAGCGTGCCGTCGCACTGCGCGCTGCTGGACAAACCGGCGGCAGAACTGGCGCGTGCGTTTGAATCCGTGCGCCTCTCCCGTCCCGATTGTGCTTACCTCAGCGGCTCAACCGCACGGGTGATCCACGACCCGGAGAAGATCGCGGAGGATCTGGCGTTCAATATGGCGCGGACCGTGCAGTGGTATGACACCATGGTCTCGGCTAACCAGCGCGATGCCCGTCTGGCGATTGAGATGCCGCCAGGCAATGTGCTGACCGGCCTGACCCTGCAGGCGGGCTGGCAGGGCGATGCAATCAGCCTGGAACGCAACGGCGTCGATGTGGCAGGTCATCTGGCTAAACGGCTGGAACGGTAAGGTTACGGGCATACATGCGCCCTTCTGCCGCCAGGGCCAGCAGGTCATTGTCGCGTTCGCGGCGATGCGAATAGACAATCGCAACCTGCTGCCGCATCTGGTAAGGCGCCGCGAGCGTCAGCAGCTGGATATTGTTTTCATAGACTTTCCGCATCCTTCCTGGAATCAGCGCCAGGCCAACGCCCGCCTGCACCAGACTGATCATGGAGAAGATGTCATTCACCTTCGTCACCATGCGTGGTTCAAATCCCGCGATCTGAAACGCCTCCTGCGAACCGGCATAGGTGGCAAATCCCTCGGCCAGTGAGACAAAATCGCGGTCGGCATAGTCACGCAGATCGACCGGTGCGTCGCCGCTGCCCGTTTCGCCAGCCGGCGCCGCCAGACAGATCGTGTCCTCGAACAGCGGGATCACATCAAACCGGGCCTCGCTGAGTTCGCCCTCATGGGTGGCAATCAGGATCGCGTCCAGCGCATCATCTTCCAGCATATTCAGCAGCATCTGGTTAGAGCCCATGGTCAGATCCAGCTCCAGCGTCGGCCGGCGCAGTTTCATGCCCATAATCAGCCGGGGAATGGTTTCAAGCGTCAGCGAGTAGAGTGTGCCAAGCCGCAGCCGTCCTCCACCGATACCCGCCACTTTGCGGGCCTCCTCAATGCCTTTGCCCATCAGGGCCGTGACGTCGCGACAATAGTCCAGCAGCGTCCAGGCGGCGGGCAGCGGCACCAGATTGCGCCCTTTGTGGATAAACAGCGGGCAGTCGATGCCCTCTTCCAGCGTGTGCAGCGCGCGGTGCACGCTGACGCTGCTCAGCTCCAGCGCTTCCGCCGTGCGGGCGATATTGCCTTTCGTCATAAACATCATGAAGACGCTGAGCTTCCGGAAGGTAATTTCCTGATTGATATTGTCACTCATGGGCTGCTGTTGCCTGTAAGGTCATTTTGCTTTTCCGCATAGTAGCGATTCTCCGCCAGCCTGTAATGATCTGGCTCGCAGCCGGATGATTTACTGCGGCTGAAGGCGGAATCTGCGGAGGTCAGGGAGGAGCGGAACGGGCAGAAAAAAGTGCGGCCGGTTTCCCGGCCGCAGAGCAGATGGATTGACGGCGCGCGCCTTACAGCCTTATCGGTGAAATGTTCCAGATCTCATCGGCATACTCCTGAATCGTCCGGTCAGACGAGAAGTAACCCATGCCGGCGATATTTTTCGCCGCACGGCGCTGCCACTCTTCCGGCTTACGGTAGAGCGCATCCACCTTGTCCTGCGTATCCACATAGCTGCGATAATCGGCCAGTAACTGGTAGTGGTCGCCGAAGTTCACCAGCGAATCGAACAGGTTGCGGTAGCGACCCGGATCCTGCGGGCTGAAGACGCCCGACGCGATCTGCGTCAGCACCTGATGCAGCTCTTCATCACCTTCGTAATAGTCACGTGGGTTGTAGCCGCCCTGACGCAGGGCTTCTACCTGCGGCGTGGTATTGCCGAAGATGAAGATGTTCTCTTCGCCGACGTGATCCAGCATCTCCACGTTGGCACCATCCAGCGTACCGATCGTCAGCGCGCCATTCAGGGCAAACTTCATGTTACTGGTGCCGGACGCTTCCGTTCCGGCGGTCGAGATCTGCTCAGAGAGATCGGCGGCCGGAATGATGATCTGTGCCAGACTCACGCTGTAGTTCGGGATGAAGACCACTTTCAGTTTGTTCTTCACCTGCGGATCGTTGTTGATGATGTTGGCGACATCGTTGATCAGATGGATAATGTGTTTGGCAACGTAGTAGGCGGAGGCCGCTTTACCGGCAAAGATATTGACGCGCGGCACCCAGTCCGCCTGCGGATCGGCCTTGATACGGTTGTATCGGGTGATCACATGCAGCACGTTGAGCAGCTGACGCTTGTACTCGTGAATACGCTTGATCTGCACATCAAACAGCGCATTCGGGTCGAGCACCACGTCCAGGTTTTTTGCCACCCACTCGGCCAGCCGGCGCTTGTTCTGATGCTTGGCAATCGCCACTTTCTCGATAAACGCCGGGTAGTCGATCTGCGCTTTCAGCTCATCCAGCTGGCTGAGATCGGTGCGCCAGTTGCGGCCAATCTCCTCATCCAGCACCTCTGACAGCGCCGGGTTAGCCAGCGCCAGCCAGCGACGCGGAGTGACGCCGTTGGTTTTGTTGCAGAAGCGGCCCGGGAACAGGCGGGAGAAGTCTGCAAACAGCGACTGCACCATCAGGTTGGAGTGCAGCTCTGAGACGCCATTCACTTTATGGCTGACCACCACCGCCAGCCAGGCCATGCGTACCCGGCGACCGTCGTTCTCGTCGATGATCGAAATGCGCGACAGCAGATCCAGATCGTCAGGATAGTGATCCTGAATCGTCTTGAGGAAGAAGTCGTTAATTTCAAAAATAATGCTGAGATGACGCGGCAGGATCTTGCCGATCATATCCACCGGCCAGGTCTCCAGCGCTTCGGTCATCAGCGTATGGTTGGTATAGGAGAAGACCTGACAGCAGACGTCAAAGGCGCTGTCCCAGCTGAATTTATGCTCGTCGATCAGCAGGCGCATCAGTTCGGGGATCGCCAGCACCGGGTGCGTGTCATTCAGGTGGATGGCGATCTTATCCGCCAGGTTGTCCCAGGTCTGATGCATGCGCCAGTGACGATTCAGAATGTCCTGCACCGTGGCAGATACCAGGAAGTACTCCTGACGCAGACGCAACTCGCGCCCGGAATAGGTGGAGTCATCGGGATAGAGGACGCGTGAGACGTTTTCGGAGTGGTTTTTATCTTCCACCGCCGCAAAGTAGTCGCCCTGGTTGAACTTACCGAGGTTGATTTCGTTACTGGCCTGCGCGCCCCAGAGGCGCAGCGTGTTGGTGGCGTCGGTGTCGAAGCCCGGGATGATCTGGTCATAGGCCATCGCCAGGATCTCTTCGGTCTCCAGCCAGCGCACTTTCGCCCCTTCGTGCTGGACGCGGCCGCCGAAACGCACCTTGTAGCGGGTGTTGAATCGCTGAAATTCCCACGGATTGCCATACTCAAGCCAGTAATCGGGCGACTCTTTCTGCTCACCTTCCACAATGTTCTGTTTGAACATGCCGTAATCGTAACGGATGCCATAGCCGCGGCCCGGCATACCCAGCGTCGCCAGCGAATCGAGGAAACAGGCCGCCAGACGGCCCAGACCGCCGTTGCCTAAGCCCGGATCGTTCTCCTCCTCCATCAGCTCGGCCAGATCCAGCCCCATCTCGTCGAGGGCCTGGTTGAGATCGTCATAGATCCCCATCGCCAGCAGCGCATTCCCCAGGGTGCGCCCCATCAGGAACTCCATCGACAGGTAGTAAACCTGCCGCACATCCTGCGACAGCTGAGCGCGGCTGGAGCGCAGCCAGCGCTCCACCATCCGATCGCGAACCGCCAGCAGCGCGGCGTTCAGCCACTCATGCTTGTTGGCAATAGAGGGGTCTTTGCCGATGGTAAACATCAGTTTGTACGCAATCGAATGCTTTAAAGCATCCACCGTCAGCGTGGGTGAAGCGTAAGTGAAAGGTGCATTCATATCCGGTTTTCCCCATCCGTTACATCAGACGCTGGTAGAGATCGCGGTAGGCCTGTGCGGCCACCTGCCAGCTGAAATCCATGCCCATCGCCTGTCGCTGAACATAACGCCACAGTGAAGGGCGAGACCACAACACAAACGCGCGGCGAATCGCCCGCAACAGCGACCAGGCGTTAGCATCTTCAAAGCTGAAGCCACTGGCAATCCCATCCGCCAGGTTTTCCAGTGAGCTGTCGTTAACCGTATCCGCCAGTCCGCCGGTGCGGCGCACCAGCGGCAGCGTGCCATATTTCAGGCCATACAGCTGCGTCAGGCCGCAGGGCTCAAAGCGGCTCGGCACCACGATCACATCGGCACCACCGACGATGCGGTGTGAAAACGCCTCGTGATAGCCAATCTGCACACCCACGCTGCCCGGATGCTCTGCTGCCGCGGCCAGGAAGCCCTGCTGCAGTTCGGCATCGCCCTGTCCCAGCAGCACCAGCTGACCGCCCTGCGCCAGCAGGCCCGGGAGCGCCTCCAGCACCAGGTCCAGGCCTTTCTGTTTGGTCAGGCGGCTGATCACGCAGAACACCGGCGCTTTGTCATCAACCTTCAGCCCCATCGCCACCTGCAGCTGCCGTTTGTTTTCCGCTTTGGCTTCCAGCGTGTCGCGGTTGTAGCGCGCGCTGAGCAGCAGGTCGTGGGCCGGGTCCCAGATGGTCGGGTCGACACCGTTGAGGATCCCGCTCAGCCGCCCTTCCCGCATCCGCTGCGCCAGCAGCGTTTCCATGCCGTAACCAAACTCCGCAGAGGTAATCTCATGGGCGTAGGTCGGGCTGACCGCCGTCACGTGATCGGCGTAGAAGAGTCCCGCCTTCAGGAAGGAGATCTGCCCGTAAAACTCCAGCCCATGCATGTTAAAGAACGACCACGGCAGGCCAATCTGATCCATGTGGTGCGCCGAGAACAGCCCCTGATAGGCCAGGTTGTGCACGGTAAACACCGATTTGGCTGGCCGGCCGCGCGCTTCCAGATAGGCGCAGGTAAGGCCCGCGTGCCAGTCATGGGCATGGACGATATCGGGACGCCACATCGAATCCATCCCGCACGCCAGTTCGCAGCCGACCCAGCCCAGCAGCGCGAAGCGCAGGTAGTTATCGACATAGGCAAACTGCGACTCGTCATGATAAGGGCTACCGGGACGGTCGTAGAGGTCAGGGGCATCGATCAGATAGATGCCCACACCGTTAAATTCACCATATAACAGACGTATATGACCGGCAAATGTCTCTCGCTCTGTCACCATCTGGAGATCAGGTATGCCTTTGCGCAATGCAGGAAACGCTGGCAGCAGCACCCGCGTGTCTGTGCCGCCCGCAATCTGCGCCTGAGGTAATGCCCCGACTACATCAGCCAGTCCGCCCGTTTTAAGCAGCGGGAAAAGTTCTGAACAGACATGTAAAACCTGCATCCTCGACCTCATTAAGTTATCCGGCACGCTCCGCGTGCCGATTGCGTAAGTTCCGCTTATCGCTTACAGCCCCGCTTTGGCCAGCCTGGCCAGCATGGCGCGGGTGACCAGTACGATCCCTTCATCCGAACGGTGAAACCGGCGACTGTCTTCATCC
The DNA here is from genome assembly GCF_003236725.1 of Pantoea sp. ARC270. NCBI lineage: Bacteria > Pseudomonadati > Pseudomonadota > Gammaproteobacteria > Enterobacterales > Erwiniaceae > Pantoea > Pantoea sp. ARC270. The sequence continues at coordinate 143,701 of NZ_PUGA01000010.1, read as the reverse complement.
GGATTTTCACCAATCACCATGCCTTCCGGTAACTCACAGGCGCGATCAATCACGCAGCGGCGCAGACGACATGAGCGACCCACCACCACATCCGGCAGCAGAACGGTTGAATCAATATTGCAAAACGAGTTAACCCGAACCCGGGGGAACAGCACCGAGTTGACCACGACCGAACCGGAGATAATGCAGCCGCCCGACACCAGCGAGTTCATCGTCATCCCGTGACTGCCGGAACGATCCTGAACAAATTTCGCGGGGGGCAGCGGCTCCATGTGGGTACGGATAGGCCAGGTGACGTCATACATATCCAGCTCAGGCATCACTGAGGCCAGATCGAGATTAGCGCGCCAGTAGGCTTCCAGCGTCCCGACGTCGCGCCAGTAAGGCGGCGCGTTGTCATCGTTCTGGACGCAGGAGAGCGCAAAGGAGTGCGCATAACCTTCGCCGCTTGCCACCACTTTCGGCAGGATATCTTTGCCGAAGTCGTGGTTAGAGCCTGGCGTCTGCAGATCCGCTTCCAGCAGTTCATAGAGATAATCCGCGTTGAAGACGTAGATCCCCATGCTGGCGAGCGACTGCGTGTCATCACCTGGCATGGTAGGCGGTTTCGCGGGTTTCTCCACGAAGTCGATCACCATGTTCTCCTCATTCACCGCCATCACGCCAAATGCCGTGGCTTCATGCACCGGAACCGGTAAACAGGCGATGGTACATTTCGCCTCGTTCACCACGTGGTCCAGCAGCATGCGTGAATAATCCATCTTATAAATGTGGTCCCCGGCAAGGATCACGATGTACTGCGCCTGATAGCGGCGAATCACATCAAGGTTCTGCGTCACGGCATCGGCCGTGCCGCGATACCACTGTTCGGTCGAAAAGCGCTGCTGCGCTGGCAGCAAATCGACAAACTCATTCATCTCTTCATTGAAGATTGACCAGCCACGCTGGATATGCTGAGTCAGGGTATGGGACTGATACTGCGTAATGACGCCAATCCGCCGGATACCGGAGTTGACGCAGTTGGAGAGGGCAAAGTCGATAATGCGGAACTTGCCGCCGAAATGCACCGCCGGTTTGGCACGTTTGGCCGTTAAATCGACCAGCCGCGTGCCGCGTCCGCCGGCGAGGATCAGAGCAACCGTCTGTGTAGGGAGCTGGCGGGCCAGCATCAGGTGTTCTGTTCTATCTAACTTAACCATGTCTGACTCCTTATGATTGCTTTTGGAACACGCACACACCGTGTGCGGGACCATGCCAGACAGTTAGCAGGATGGGGTTGTCGTCCCCGGCGAAAGGAGGAAGGGCACGCCATTCTCCGTCTGGTAACACGATGTCATTCACCGTATCCGTGGCGTTTATTGTTATTAACCAGCGGCCAGACAGCAGGATCTGCAATCTGTGCAGCCCCTGTGCCCATTCATCGTGCTGCAGTGGCTGGCCACCGGCATTGAGCCACTGCACATTGCCATCACCCTCCTGCCACCAGCGATCCGCGGTCAGCGCCGGTATGCGCTGGCGCAGACGAATCAGTGCGGCGGTGAATCCGACCAATCCCTTCTCATCCGCCTGCCAGTCAAGCCAGCTGAGGGCGTTATCCTGACAGTAAGCATTATTATTGCCGCGCTGCGTGTGGCCACGCTCATCGCCCGCCAGCAGCATCGGCGTGCCCTGTGACAGCAGCAGCGTGGTGAGCAGTGCCCGCACGCTGCGGCGGCGGCGTTCCGTTACGTCAAAACTGACGTTCAGCCCCTCTTTGCCGTGATTGTGGCTGTAGTTATCGCCGTGACCGTCACGGTTATCTTCCCCGTTGGCTTCGTTGTGTTTGCGTTCGAAGCTCACCACGTCCCACAGCGTAAAGCCGTCATGCGCGGTGATCAGGTTAACCGTGGCGTGGGGCGGCCGGTCGTCGTGCTGGTAGAGATCGCTGGAGGCGGCAAAGCGACGGACAAACTCGCCGTTGCTGAGTGCGCCATGCAGCCAGTAGCGACGCGCGGTGTCGCGAAACTGATCGTTCCATTCGGCAAAGGGTGGCGGAAAACGGCCAACCTGATAGCCGTCAGGGCCGATATCCCAGGGTTCCGCAATCAGCTTGACCTGAGAGAGCAGCGGACAGGCGCGTATTGCATCGAAAAAAGGGGCATCACGCCGGTAATCGGGCGTGCGGCCCAGCACCGGCGCAAGGTCAAAGCGGAAGCCATCAACGTGACAGACCCGCACCCAGTAGCGCAGCGCCTCCAGGGTCCACGCCATCACCTGCGGATGGTGGATATTCAGCGTATTGCCGCAGCCGGTCCAGTTCTGATAGTCGCCCTGCTCATTCAGCCAGTAGTAGCTGGCGTTGTCGATGCCGCGCATCGAGATCGTCGGGCCGATCTCATCCAGTTCGGCGGTGTGGTTGAAGACCACATCCAGCAGCACTTCGATACCGGCGGCGTGCAGGTTTTTTACCGCCTGCTGAAACTCCTGCAGTGGCGTGACGCCTGGCTGACCAGAGGCGTAACGCGGATCGACCGCCCAGAGCGCAAAGGGGTTGTAGCCCCAGTAGTTACTCAGGCCGAGCTGGAGCAGGCGCGGCTCGCTGGCAAAATGGGCCACCGGCAGTAGCTCCAGCGCCGTGATGCCGAGATCGCGCAGGTAGTTCACCATAACAGGATGACCCAGCGCCGCGTAAGTCCCGCGCAGCGTTTCCGGAATTTCCGGATGCTGCTTCGTCAGCCCGCGAACGTGCGCTTCGTAAATCACCGTGTTACCCCACGGCGTGCGCGGGGCGACATCGTCCTGCCAGTCGAAATCTTCCGCCACCACCCGTGACTTCGGCGCGATGGCCGCGTTGTCATGCGGATCGGGCTGCGCCTCGCCGCCCTGAAACAGCGGGTCATCCGGGACGTCGCCCTCAACCGCGCGGGCGCAGGGATCGACCAGCAGCTTCGCCGGATTAAAGCGGTGTCCCTGCTGCGGCGCCCAGGGGCCATGCACCCGGTAGCCGTAACGCTGCCCCGGCTTCAGCGCCGGAACATAACCATGCCAGATATCCCCGCTGCGGCCAGGCAGATCAAGACGCTGTTCACGCCCCTCGTCATCAAACAGGCAGAGCTCGACGCGCCCGGCATGCTGAGAAAACAGGGTGAAATTGACGCCTTTACCATCGTAACTGGCACCCAGCGGTTCGGGATCCCCGGCAGTAATGGTCATTCCCCCTCCCGCACCAGCCATACCGTTGCCAGCGGTGGCAGATTGAGGCTCAGCGACTGTGGTCGTCCGTGACTCTCCTGCTCATCGGTATGCACCCGGTGATTGCGCACATCACTGCCGTGATACTCATGCTGGTCGGTGTTCAGCACTTCGCGCCAGGTGCCTGGCTGATTGACCCCAAAGCGGTAGCCCGGACGCGGCACCGGCGTAAAGTTACTGACGACGATGATTTCGTTACCTTCGCGGTCACGACGTACAAACGCGAAGACCGAATGTTCCGCATCGTTGACCACCAGCCACTCAAAACCTGCCGGATCGAAGTCGAGCTGATGCAGCGGCGTGTAGTACTGATAGGTGTGGTTGAGATCGCGCACCAGACGCTGCACGCCGTGATGCCAGTTATCGCCGCCTTCCAGCAGATGCCAGTCCAGGCTGACATCGTGGTTCCACTCGCGGCCCTGAGCAAACTCGTTGCCCATAAACAGCAGTTTCTTGCCGGGGAAGCCCCACATCCAGCCGTAATAGGCGCGCAGATTGGCGAACTTCTGCCAGGCATCGCCCGGCATGCGGTCGAGAATGGAGCGCTTGCCGTGCACCACTTCGTCGTGTGACAGCGGCAGCACAAAGTTTTCGGTGTAGTTGTACATCATGCCGAAGCTCATCAGGTTGTGATGATGCTTGCGGTAGATAGGATCGACCTGCATGTAGTCGAGCGTGTCGTGCATCCAGCCCAGGTTCCATTTGAACCAGAAGCCCAGCCCGCCGCCCTCTGTCGGACGCGTTACGCCAGGGTAGTCCGTCGACTCTTCCGCCATCGTGACCGCGCCGGAGGCCACGGTACCGAGCGTGCGGTTGGTGTGTTGCAGGAACTCAATCGCCTCAAGGTTCTCGCGGCCACCATACTGATTCGGCACCCACTGCCCTTCGACGCGGCTGTAGTCGCGGTAGATCATGGAGGCGACGGCATCCACGCGCAGGCCATCAATGCCAAAGCGTTCTGTCCAGTAGAGCGCATTGCCCGACAGGTAGTTACTCACTTCCCGGCGGCCAAAGTTGTAGATCAGGGTGTTCCAGTCCTGATGGTAGCCTTCTCGCGGGTCGCTGTGCTCATAGAGCTCGGTGCCGTCAAAGCGGGCCAGCCCGAAGTCATCGTTGGGGAAGTGACCCGGTACCCAGTCGAGCAGGACGCTGAGGCCGGCAGCATGGGCGCTGTCGATAAAGGCGCGGAAGTCGTCACGGGTTCCGAAACGGCGGGTCGGTGCATACATGCCCAGCGGCTGATAGCCCCAGCTGCCGTCAAACGGATGTTCGTTAATCGGCAGCAGTTCGATATGGGTAAAGCCCATCTCTTTGACGTAGGGCACCAGCTGTTCAGCCAGCTCTTTGTAGCTCAGCCAGAAATTGTTGTCGGTATGACGACGCCAGGAGCCCAGATGCACTTCATAGATGGAGATCGGCGCATCGAAACCGTTGGCGGCCTTGCGCTCCGCTTTCATCTCAACGGGCGCAGGCAGGCCGCAGATCATCGAGGCGCTTTCCGGGCGCATCTGCGCTTCGAAGGCGTAAGGGTCCGCTTTGATACGCAGATCGCCATTGGCGTCGATGATTTCATATTTGTAGAGCTGACCGTTGACCGCACCCGGCACAAACAGCTCCCAGATGCCCAGCTCCTGGCGCAGACGCATCGGATGACGGCGGCCATCCCAGAAATTAAAATCGCCGACGACGGAAACACGACGGGCGTTGGGCGCCCAGACGCAGAAGCGGGTACCGGTCACGCCATCAATCACGTCACCATGCGCGCCCAGGGTTTCATACGGACGCAGGTGGGTGCCTTCCGCCAGCAGCCACAGATCCATCTCCTGCAGCAGCGGGCCAAAGCGATAGGCATCGTCGACCAGGTTTTGCTGGCCGTGCCAGTTCACCGCCAGCTGATAGCGGAACGGATTTTTGCGGCGGGGGATCACGCCGCTGAAGAAGCCGCGTGCGTCTTCACACGCCAGTTGAGCCAGCTTGCGCCCGGTAGAGGTCTCAATGACCCACACCTCAAGCGCTTCGGGGAGCAACGCCCTGACTTCAAGGCCTTGTGGCGTTCGGTGCATCCCTAGTAACGAAAAAGGATCGGCATAATTACCCGCAAACAGGGCATTGATCGCCTCGCGATCGGGAAGCTCTGACATGACTTTCTTCCTGTGATAACTGGCAGCCGAGATGCTCGCGACACGGCCTGTCGCGCGTCATCTGCGCTGCTCTTCATTGAGCCATACGTACGACGGCAAAAAAGTGTCAGGCCATTCCATGGAAAAAGTGTTTTGCCGTGTACCACAACCATTTAATCCGGAAAGCAAAAGCGAAACCTGTGGCACATCATGGTTAAATCATAGCTTGGTCGCAGCAGTTGCCATGGCTGAAAGCAAAATATTCTTTGCCGGCCGCCAAAAAGGGGAAGCTGATCACTGAGTAAGCGAACCGGCAGGTTGTTTCACGTACTGCAAAGCAAAAAAAAGGCCGGATAAATCCGGCCTTTGGCGATATTTTTCTTAGTCGATTAACAACCGCAGCATGCGACGCAGCGGTTCGGCTGCGCCCCATAACAGCTGGTCGCCTACCGTGAAGGCGGAGAGATACTCCGGCCCCATATTCAGTTTGCGCAGACGGCCAACCGGCGTGGTCAGCGTACCGGTCACGGCCGCGGGGGTCAGTTCACGCATCGTCAGCTCGCGGTCATTCGGCACCACTTTGACCCACTCGTTATGAGAGGCCAGCAGCTGTTCAATTTCAGACAGCGGCAGATCGCGTTTCAGCTTCAGGGTAAACGCCTGGCTGTGGCAGCGCAGTGCACCCACACGCACGCACAAGCCATCAACCGGAATGACGTTGCGGGTCGCGAGGATCTTGTTGGTCTCTGCCTGGCCTTTCCACTCTTCGCGGCTCTGGCCATTCTCCAGCTGTTTGTCGATCCACGGAATCAGACTGCCCGCCAGCGGCACGCCGAAGTTATCGGTCGGCAGGGTGCCGGAACGGGTGAAGTCGGTCACGCTGCGCTCGATGTCGAGAATTGCTGAGGCAGGATTCTGCAGCGCAGGCGCAACGTGGTCGTGCAGCATGCCCATCTGGGTCAGCAGTTCACGCATGTGGCGCGCGCCGCCGCCTGACGCCGCCTGATAGGTGGCGACAGAGGCCCACTCCACCAGGTCCTGCGCGAACAGGCCGCCCAGCGACATCAGCATCAGACTGACGGTGCAGTTACCGCCGACGAAGGTTTTGATGCCCTGATCGATACCCTGACGGATCACCGCGTGGTTGACCGGATCGAGGATGATGATGGCATCGTCCTGCATGCGCAGCGTCGAGGCCGCATCGATCCAGTAGCCCTGCCAGCCGCTGGCGCGCAGCTTAGGATAGACATCGCTGGTGTAGTCGCCGCCCTGACAGGTGATAATGATGTCCAGCGCACGCAGCGCCTCAAGATCAAAGGCATCCTGCAGTGCGCCCTGCTGCTTGCCCGCAAACGACGGAGCCGCCTGACCATGCTGCGACGTCGAGAAGAAGACCGGATTGATTGCATCAAAATCGCGCTCTTCGCTCATGCGGGACATCAGCACGGAGCCGACCATACCGCGCCAACCAACAAAACCTACATTCTTCATGTCGTGTCCGTCTCAGGCAGATTTCACCTGCTTTCATTTCAGTGGAGAGAGCGGCGTGCTATGTTCACGCCGCTCTGCGTAATAATAGGATTTACCTCTGTCTGCTCACTCTACAAAATGCAGGCCTGGTGGCAAGTGAATTAATTCGATTACGCTAACTTTTTCAGCAGCGTAACTAATAACTCCGCTTTCTGGCGGACGGGATGGCGTTAAACCAATGACTGAAATGATTTCGGCGACAATATTATTGTTGTTAATTATGGATCCGCTGGGCAATCTGCCGATTTTTATGTCGGTTTTAAAGCATCTGGAGCCGAAACGGCGGCGGGTGGTGCTGATCCGCGAAATGCTGATCGCTCTGATTATCATGCTGCTGTTTCTGTTTACCGGCGAGCGCATTCTGGCCTTTTTAAATCTGCGCACCGAGACGGTGTCGATTTCCGGCGGCGTCATCCTGTTTCTTATCGCCATCAAGATGATTTTCCCGTCGGCCGAGAGCAGCAGCTCTGGTTTACCGGCAGGGGAAGAGCCGTTCCTGGTGCCGCTGGCGATTCCGCTGGTCGCCGGGCCGTCGCTGCTGGCGACGCTGATGCTGCTGTCGCATCAGTATCCACATCAGATGTCCCACCTGGTGGGCGCGCTGTTGATCGCCTGGGGCGTGACGGTCAGCATTCTGCTGATGTCAGGTCTGTTCCTGCGTCTGCTGGGTGATAAAGGGGTCAACGCGCTGGAGCGTCTGATGGGGTTGATACTGATTATGCTGGCGACCCAGATGTTCCTGGACGGCATCCGCGCGTATCTGAAGTTGTAAGCGCACCGTTATCCTTTACCCCGACAGGCCGACCATGCAGCCTGTTCAGGCAGCGATTCCGGTCGGTCGTTAAGGCCATTCAGATGCCCGCTTTGTGGTGTCTGAGAGCGATAAAGGTGACGCGATCGCCACCAGAAAGTACGATGCAAAAAGTAAACAGGGGTGAGGGTGCCTGGAAAAAAGCTGCCGCAGCGGATGCAGCATCTGAAAACCCGGAGGGAAATATCATGAGGTTGTTATTACAATTTTTTTTCGGCGCGCTCTATCTGATAACGGGTTACGTCTCTTTTCAGGCTGTTCTGCACTATGCCAGCTGCGGCCATTCAGGGGTGATCACAGAGATGCGCAGTTATCTGGTTGCCCCGCTACTCTGCGCGCTGTTCTGGCTGCTGTTTTATCTGGTCGCCTGGTGGAGCTTCAGGAAAATTGCCTTGCTGTCCGTGGCTAAAGAAACCGCCTTTCAGTTGCTATTCTTTCTGGCAAATAACGTTTGCTTAGCTGGCCTGACCTTATTCTCTGTCCCGGGCAGGAAAGCGGCGTTAAATACTGTGCAGTTGATGAAGATTGACGTCACTGATTTTGCCTGGATTTACCTGGCTTCCGCCGCCATCACGCTGGTTGTTTTTGCTCTGATAAGAAGAAGGTGGGCATGAACCCGGTCTAATCCCGCTGCTGCTGTTTATTTTGCCGGTTTTTTCCTGCGCGGTGAGGAGAATAAATGACGCTGGCTATTCACGCGGCGTCATTCTCCTTCTGCTGGTGGCGCCTTATCTGCTGTTCCCGTTTTTACTCTTCCCCTGCTCGCGGGAAAAAACCTGACGGGCAGAGAGCCCGTCAGGCTGGTCAGGAAAGCAGTGCGAAAGCAATCATACCGACGATAGCCCCGGTCGTGCCGAGAATCGTCTCCATCAGCGTCCATGTCTTCAGCGTTTCCGCTTCGCTGGCCCCGGTAAAGCGGCCAAACAGCCAGAAACCGGCATCGTTCACATGACTGATGATGATGGAACCGCCGCCGATACAGATCGAGAGCGCCGCCAGCTGCGCGCCGCTGTAGTGCAGCGGTTCAATCACCGGCATGATCAGCCCGACCGTGGTCAGACAGGCAACCGTTGCGGATCCCTGAATGACCCGTACCGCACCTGACAGGATAAAACAGGCCAGCGCAATCGGCAGGCCCGCGCCGGTCAGCGCGTTGCCCAGCACCGGGCCCACACCGGAGTCCACCAGCACCTGCTTGAACACGCCGCCCGCGCCAATCACCAGCAGGATAATCCCCGCCGGTTGCAGCGCGCTGCCGCACACCTGCATCACCCGCTCTTTATCCATGCCCTGACGATAAGCCAGACCATAAATCGCCACCAGCAGCGCCAGCAGGATCGCGGTGAAAGGATGGCCGATAAATTCCAGCCACGCATACAGCGAGGTGCCTTCGGTGGTGAAGCGGGCGCCAATGGTTTTCAGGCCGACCAGCACCAGCGGAAACAGGATCAGAGAGAGGCTGAAGCCAAATGAGGGCAGCTGGTTCTCATCGACATCCGGCTGATGATCTTCCGGCGGGGCGCTGAAGGAGACGTGCTTCGCAATGAAATTGCCAAACAGCGGCCCGGCAATCAGCATCCCGGGGATCGCCGCACACAGCCCCAGCAGGATCATCCAGCCAAAGTCAGCGTGCATCTGTGAAGCCAGCAGCATCGGAGCCGGCCCCGGCAGCAGAAACGCGGCGGCAGCAGCCACCCCGGCAAAGAGCGGGATAACCAGCTTCACCAGATTGCCCCCGGTTCGCCGCGCCACGGCAAAAGCGATGCTGATCAACAGTACGACAGCCACCTCAAAGAAGAGCGGCAGCGCGCAGATCAGACCGGCAATCCCCATGGCGTAGTGGGCACGGCTCTGACCAAAGGTTTTCAGCATCCGGACAGCAATCTGATCCACGGCCCCGGTTTCATGCAGGATTTTGCCGAACATCGCGCCCAGCGCCACCACGATAGCGAGGAAGCCGAGCGTGCCGCCCATCCCCTTCTGCATGGTGTCCGCAATCTTATCCAGAGGCATGCCGGAGAACAGTCCGGCACCGATTGACACTAACATGAGTGCGACAAAGGCGTGCATACGCGCCTTCATCACCAGAAAAAGCAGCAGCAGGACGGAGCCTGCTGCGGTCAAAACGAGTGTTGCGGTATTCATCTCTAACCCTGGCTGATAGCGTCCCGGATAGTCGCAACCGTAGCCGCCACAACCTCATCCAGTGAATGCGTGATATCCACTTCCAGTACATCCGGCTCGTCGCTGCCTGGCGCTTCCAGCGTTGCGAACTGCGTCACCAGCATCTGCGGCTTGAAGAAGTGCCCTTTGCGCGCTTTCAGGCGGGCTTCAATGGTGTCGAAGTCCCCTTTCAGATAGATGAAACGCAGGTTGTCATTTCCCTGACGCAGAATGTCGCGATAACGCTTCTTCAGGGCCGAACAGACAATGATAGAGATCGCCTGGGTGCGCTGCATGGCAAAAGCGGCATCGTTCAGGGCCTGTAACCACGGCTGACGATCGTTGTCATCCAGCGGGTGACCATCGGCCATCTTCAGAATGTTGGCACGGGGGTGGAGAAAATCGCCGTCAAGAAAGGCTGTATTCAGCTGGTGAGAGACCTGATTGGCGACGGCAGACTTTCCGCTGCCTGAAACGCCCATCAGGATAAAAACGTGATGCGACGGGGATTGCGTTGTCATTTTTCTGCTCCGGCAGGTGAGAATTTGCCAATGTTACCGATAACAATGTCGTTTCTCATTCTCCTGGCCGCTTAACAGCGTGGCAACCTTTTTACCCGGAAAAGCCTCAAAGTGTGAGCTGACTCATAAAAACGCCACAATCAGATGCTGCCGCCTTCACTGATCGCAAAACCGGTGTCCAGCATGCGCGTTTCGCGGCTTTCCCCGGCGATGCGCGCCAGCAGCAGCGCTGCGGCTTCGCGCCCGATGCGATCACGCGGCGTCAGCACCGTAGCCAGCTGAGGCGTCACCACCTGACTGATATCGTGACCATGAAAACCGGCAATCGCCATCTGATCGGGCACCCGTAATCCCTGGCGCTGGCACTCAAACATCGCGCCGACCGCCAGGTCGTCGTTGGTACAGAAGAGGCTGTCGGTTTCAGGATAGAGACGCTGCGCCTCGCGCAGCAGATCGCCACCGGCACTGAATGAAGAGGCATCTTCCATCATGACGCTGCGCGGCGTCAGCCCGGCTTCGCGCATCGCGATTTCGTAACCACGCTGTTTCTGCAGGGTACGCTCATCCAGGCGTGCGCCAAGATAAACGGTGTAGCGATGTCCTTTGCCGAGGATCGCCTGGGTCATCTGCCGGGCCGCTTCGACGTTATCAAAGCCGACCGCCATATCCAGGCAGGGCGTAACGCTGTCCATCATCTCGATGACCGGGATGCCCGCCACTTCCAGCATGCGCAGCGTGCCCGGGGTATGGGTGCGTTCGGTGAGGATCACCCCATCAATGTTCCAGCCCAGCAGCGAGCGCAGTTGCAGCTCCTCTTTTTGTGGGTTGTAACCAAAGTGGGCGACGAGCGTCTGGTAGTTCGCTTCATCCGTGACGGCTTCAATGCCGCGCAGAACGTCAGCAAAGACCTGGTTGGTCAGTGACGGCAGCAGCACGCCAATCGCACGGCTGGTGGCGTTCGAGAGCATATCGGGGGCGCGATTAGGGATATAACCCAGCTCATCCAGTGCCACCGCGATCTTATCCCGCAGGGCAACAGAAACCTGCTCAGGATTGCGCAGGTAGCGGCTGACAGTCATTTTGGTAATGCCGACGCGATCGGCAACGTCCTGTAATACCGGTCTTTTCTTCTTCATCGTAGCGCCTGGGATCGCCCTGAAAGCTAAAGTACGATGAGTCTATCACTTTTCTGTCACAAAATTGCCAGCGGGGCGCACCGGGGTGCGCCCGTCAGTTTTCTCAGACCGGTGGCAGATCAAACAGCAGAACTTCTGCGGCCGTGCTGGCTTCCAGCGTAAGCGCGCTTTCATCCCAGATGGCGAGGGCATCGCTGGTAGTCACCGCGTTACCGTTTACGCTCACGTTGCCTTTGACGACCTGGATCCAGATGCGACGACCGGGCTCAATCGCCACGTTATCCTGTTCACCGGCACCCAGTACCCAGCGCGACAGAGTCATGTCCTGATAGACTTTCAGCGACCCTTCACGGGCATCCGGGCTGAGCACCAGCTGACGTCCCTGCACATCCGGGAAGCGGCGCTGATCGTAGCGCGGCTCAATGCCGGTACGCTCAGGAATGATCCAGATCTGATAGAGGTGCAACGGTTCGCTTTCGCTGGCGTTGTACTCCGAGTGACGCACGCCAGTACCGGCGCTCATGATCTGGAACTCCCCTGCCGGGATCTGCTCTTTGTTGCCCATGCTGTCCTGATGCTCAACCGTACCGGAGAGCACGTAGGTCAGGATTTCCATATCTTTATGCGGGTGAGTACCAAACCCCTGACCGCCGTCGATCACGTCTTCATTAATTACCCGCAGCGCGGAGAAGCCCATGAAGTTCGCGTCGTAATAGTTGGCGAATGAGAAGGTGTGCCAGCTATCGAGCCAGCCGTGGTTTGCGTGACCGCGTTCTTCAGCTTTGCGTACATAAATCATTTTCAGATCTCCTCAATGTTTTTTCATAGTCTGTGCCTGAGACGATCTGATTGATAGCTGAAAAACTTCACTCCTCTGTTCAAAATAGTTGAACAAGGGTTGCGCAGTGGCTGAAAAAGGCTGAAGGAGAGCGGGCAAAAAAAAAAGCCAGCGCCCTGGCTGGCTAAATAATACTGGAAGCAATGTGAGCAATGTCGTGCTTTCTCAGGCTGTCGGGCGACCTCCCGGGAACGCATGACAATAATAATCATTATCATTCGCGTCTGTAAAGCGGTTTTCGCACTTTTTCACTTGATTAACGGATTGAATACCTTGATGTTTAAAAGGTTTTTAACGGCGAAAGGAGCGACCATGAGTGAAATCGTTGTCCGGCACGTTATACCCGAAGATGCCGCTGCACTGCACCGGATTTACAGCCAGCCCGATACCCAGGCCGGCACCCTCCACCTGCCCCATTCATCCCTACAGGGGTGGCATACGCGCCTCGCCACGCCTCCGCCCCATTCATACCTGCTGGCTGCCTGCATTGATGATGAGGTTGTCGGGCAAAGCGCGTTAAAGGTGGAAGAGCGTCCCAGACGCCGTCACGCCGCTTCACTGGGAATGGGGGTGGATGCGCGTTACCGGCAGCGTGGCGTCGGCAGCGCACTGATGCGTGAAATGGTCGCCATGTGCGATAACTGGCTTCAGGTGAGCCGAATGGAGCTGACGGTGTTCGTCGACAACGCGCCGGCCATCGCCCTTTATCAGCGATTTGGTTTTGAGATTGAGGGAACGGCGCGCGGGTTCGCTATACGGGACGGTGAACTCATTGATACGTACTATATGGCGCGGATTAAACCCTGACCTGTGATGATGAAAAAGGGCACCTGCTGGTGCCCTTTGTGCTGAAAACCCTGGCACGTTTCGCTGTCAGTCAGCGCCTGCACAGGAAACGGGGTCAGATCGGAAAGACGCAAAAGCCGTCATCCATGACACGCTCGGCCCGCGCCGTCCTGGCGCGGGACGCTTTCCTCTTCTGACCCCGTTCCCTGCGCGTTAAGCTTATTTATTGCTGTCAGATTCACCGGGGTCAGGTTTGTATCAGTAACCCGCACTTAAATCATCGATGCTGCGCGGGTCAGACGCGCCATACAGCATGCCATCCGGCCCAATCATGATGCTCTGGGTACTGCCCATCGCAGGCAGCACCTTCACATGCTGACCTCTGGCTTCCAGCAGACGCAGTGTGTCCGGACTGAAGCCCTTCTCTACCCGCAACTGGTCCGGCAGCCACTGATGGTGGAACCGCGGTGCGTTAGTCGCTTCCGCCACGTTCATGCCAAAATCGATGCTGTTAACCACCATCTGCAGCACGGTGGTGATAATGCGGCTGCCGCCCGGGCTGCCGGTCACCAGCCAGGTTTTGCCCCCTTTGGCCACGATAGTCGGCGACATCGACGACAGCGGGCGTTTCGCTGGCTGCACCGCATTCGCTTCACCGCCCACCAGCCCATAGACATTAGGCGTTCCGGGTTTAGCAGAGAAATCATCCATCTCGTTGTTCATCAGAATGCCGCTCTTGCCTGCCACAATGCCGCTGCCGAAATAGGTGTTCAGCGTATAGGTCACCGCAACCGCATTCCCCTGCTTATCCACCACCGAGAAGTGGGTGGTCTGGTTGCTTTCATAAGGGTCGAGTTTACCCGGCTTGATCTCGCTGGAGGGGCGCGCTTTCGCCACATCGATCTGCTGCGCCAGCGTCTTAGCGTAGGCTTTACTGGTCAGCGCCTGCCACGGCACCTTCACGAAATCGGGATCGCCGAGATACTCTGAGCGGTCGGCGTAGGCATATTTTTCCGCTTCCGCCATCACCTGCATGGCATCCGCACTGTCAAAGCCCATCTTCGCCAGATCGAAATTCTCCAGAATATTGAGGATCTGCACGATGTGAATGCCCCCGGATGACGGCGGTGGCATCGAGAAGACCTCATAGCCACGGTAAGTGCCGCTAATCGGCTTGCGCTCGACGGCACGATAGGCCGCCAGGTCCGCTTTGGTGATCAGCCCGCCGTGCTGTGCCATCTCTCCGGCGATCTCATCCGCAATTTCGCCTTTATAAAAGGCATCCGGCCCCTGACGGGCGATCAGTTGCAGGCTGTGAGCGAGATTTTTCTGCACCAGCCGATCGCCCTTCTGCCACGGTGTGCCGTCTGGTTTGTAGAAGATCGCCTTGCTGTTGGGATGGGTGATCAGCACCTCTTTGCCGTAGGTTTTCAGGTCATCGGCCAGCGCATCGTTAACCGGAATGCCGTCCCGCGCCAGCCGGATGGCCGGAGCCAGCAGGGTGCTCAGCGGCAGAGTGCCATATTTGTGTGCGGCCAGCGCCAGACCCGCTACGGTGCCGGGGGTACCGGACGCGAGATGTGAGGTCAGCGACAGCTTGCTGTCGGCATTGCCCTGCTTATCCAGAAACATATCGCGCGATGCCCGACCCGGTGCCATTTCACGGAAATCGATGGCGGTGGCACGGCCCGAGGCGGTGCGCAGCAGCATAAAGCCGCCTCCGCCAAGGTTGCCCGCCTGCGGGTGGGTGACCGCCAGCGCAAAACCCACGGCGACGGCGGCGTCAACGGCATTACCGCCCTGACGCAGGATCTCTACGCCGACCTGGGTTGCCATCGCGTCTACCGACGCCACCATCCCGTGCTGCGCTTTAACCGGGTGAAACGTGTCGCTGTCCACGCCATAGGAGACGGGCGGCGCCTGCGTCGGCGCGGCATTAGCGCCCGCCACAACGGTAAAACTCATCACCAGCGACCAGCTAAGCTGACGCACCGTTTGCTGCATTTTCATCCTGTCACCATCCCGTGTTGTTATTTACATTTTTTTATCATTTCTGCAAGTGCTTACAAATACAGCAAAAGTGTCAGGGTTAAGTCAAATCAGGAATACATCTGAAAGTCAGGTCTGTGATATCGGGTAAACTTATGGATGCGACCCAGAAGCCGGTGTGCGCCGTTGTGCACCCATAACCCTGTCGCGTTCAGAAAGGAGGAGTGATGAAAAAGTGGATGATTGTTTTAGCCGCCCTGCTGCCTTTCGCCAGTCAGGCGAACACGCTGAACAGCACTAATGACCCGAACCGGCCGGGCTATAATCCCAGCCAGCAGCGGATGCAGTCACAGATGCAGACCCAGCAGCAGCAGCAACAGCTGAAGCTGCGCCAGGATCAGCAGCGTCAGACTCAGGATATGCAGCGTAAAATGCAGGAACAGCGCGACAGCGCCCGGCAGCGGGTAATCACCACGCAGCCGGGGCAGCAGAATCAGAATTCAAATCAGAACTAACCGAAGTCGGGGCCGATGATGTCGATCGCGTCGGTACAGATGGCATCGACGCCCCATTTCAGTAACTCCCGCGCCCGATCCGGACTGTTCACGGTGTAGACCAGAATCTTCAGGTCCGCGCTTTTCAGCTCGGCAACCCGCTCCGCGGTCAGCACTTTATGGTTGAGGTGGATGGAGACGCACGCCAGCGCCGTGGTCTTTTCCCGCCACTGCGGGTCCCAGCTGTGAGACAGCAGCCCTCGCGGCAGCTGCGGCTCTGCCTGCATGGCGGCTTCCAGCGCCTCAAAAGAGAACGACGAGAGCAGCGGCGCGGTCTGATCCTGCCACAGCATCGCCGCGGCCTGCGCCACGGCACGGCCGGTTTCGGTCTCGCTGCCGGTGGTGGGTTTGATTTCGATGTTGGCCATCATCTGATGCTGACGGCAGCGCGCCGCCACCTCATCCAGCCGCGCCAGCTTTTCGCCCGAGAAGGCGTTGCCAAACCAGCCGCCCGCATCAAGCTGCGATAACTTTTCCCACGGCAGCTGACCCGCCACGCCCCAGCCGTTACTGGTGCGATCCAGCGTGTCGTCGTGCAGCAGAAAAATCTGCGCATCGGCCGAGAGTTTGACATCAAATTCAATCATCTGATGACCAAACTTCGCGCCAGTGTCGATGGCTGCCAGGGTATTTTCCGGTGCCAGTTTACCGCCGCCGCGGTGGGCGACGATGCGGGGATAGGGCCAGTGTTGTGTGCTCATTCCAGACGCTTTCCATGGGTTGAATCGAAGAAGTGTAACGCATCTGACGGCAGATGCAGCCACAGCGTCGTGCCGGGTTCCGGCCGTTCACTGTGGGCTAAGCGTACCACCAGCGGCGTGTCGCCGATGCGGCCATGGGCCAGATTATCGGCACCCAGCATCTCCAGCGTGTCCACCCGCAGCGGGATGCCGCCCTGCTCGCGGCTGCTTTGCCGGATATGCTCTGGCCGGATGCCCAGCACCACTGGCCGGCCGGCCCATTTCGCCTTGCTCTCGCTCAGCGGCAGCGCGTGCGAGGCGTCGAGGTTAAAGCGCGACCCGTCGCTGCTGAACTGCCCCTTCAGCAGGTTCATGGCGGGAGCGCCGATAAACGCGGCGACGAACTGGCTGGCGGGACGCTCATAGATCTCCACCGGGGTGCCAAGCTGCTCGACCACCCCTTTATTCATCACCATCACCCGCTGCGCCAGCGTCATCGCCTCAACCTGGTCGTGCGTCACATAGAGGCTGGTGGTCTGCAGGCGGCGATGCAGCTGCTGCAACTCCAGCCGCATCTGCACCCGCAGACGGGCGTCGAGATTCGACAGCGGCTCATCAAACAGAAAGACCGCCGGTTCGCGCACGATAGCGCGGCCCATCGCCACGCGCTGACGCTGTCCGCCGGAGAGCTCCCGCGGCCGCCGCGTCAGCAAATGATCCAGCTCCAGACTGCGCGCCGCGTCGAGCACCCGCTGACGAATCTGCTCTTTGCCCATGCCGCGAATTTTGAGGCCATACGCCATGTTCTCCTCTACCGACATGTGGGGATAGAGCGCATAGTTCTGGAACACCATCGCGATGCCGCGATCTTTCGGCTCCTCCTGGGTGACGCGCCGGTTATCGATGTAGATATCGCCGGAGGTGACCCGCTCCAGACCGGCCACCATGCGCAGCAGGGTCGATTTTCCGCAGCCGGAAGGGCCGACCATCACCATAAATTCGCCGTCATGGATGGTGACGTTCAGCGGCTGAATGATCTGATTTTTACCGTCATAGGATTTGGTCACTGCCTGTAGGGTTACGCCTGCCATCTTATTTCTCACTCTCAACCAGACCGCGCACAAAGGCACGCTGCATGACCAATACCACCACCAGTGGTGGGATCAGGGTTAATAACATTGCTGCCATCACTTCGTTCCACTGGGTCGGCGAACCGCTGCTGGAGATCATGCTTTTAATCCCCGCCACCGCCGTGCCGAGGCTGGCGTCATTGATAATCAGCAGCGGCCAGAGATACTGGTTCCAGCCGTAGATAAAGGTGATCACGAATAGCGCCGCCAGATTGGTTCTGGAGAGCGGCAGCACGATGTCGATAAAGAAGCGCATCGCGCTGGCCCCATCAATGCGCGCCGCTTCGACCAGCTCATCCGGCAGCGACATAAAAAACTGACGAAACAGGAAGGTGGCGGTTGCTGAAGCCATCAGTGGCAGCGTCAGCCCGCTGTAGCTGTCGAGCAGATTGAGATCGGCAATCACCTGCACCGTCGGGAAAATACGCACCTCCACTGGCAGCATCAGGGTGATAAAGATCAGCCAGAAGAAGAGCGTGCGCAGCGGAAAGCGAAACCAGACCAGCGCAAACGCCGACAGCATCGACACGGTGATTTTGCCGAAGGTAATGCCGAGCGCCATGATCATGCTGTTAAGCAGCATCAGACCAAATGCCGGGCCGCTGCCGTTGACGCCGTGAGTCCAGATGCGTGAGACGTTCTCCCAGAGATGGGTGCCGGGCACCAGCGTCATCGGCACCTGATAGACCGCCTCGTTATCCAGCGTTGCGGCGACAAAGGCGACGTAGAGCGGAAACAGGATGGTGAGCACGCCCAGTACCAGCACGAGGTGGCTGAAGAGATCCAGCCCGCGTCGATTCTCAATCATTGGTATTGCACCTTACGTTCAACAAAGCGGAACTGGATGACCGTCAGCCCGATGACCAGCAGCATCAGCACCACCGACTGCGCCGCCGACGAGGAGAGGTCCAGACCGGTGAAGCCTTCGCGGTAGATTTTGTAGATCAGCGTGGTGGTCGCCTGCACCGGCCCGCCGCCGGTAGCCGCGTCGATCACCGGGAAGGTGTCGAAGAAGGCATAGATCAGATTCACCACCAGCAGAAAGAAGCTCACCGGCGCAATCAGCGGCAGGGAGAGGTTGAAGAAGCGTCGCACCGGCCCGGCACCGTCAATCGCGGCGGCTTCCACCAGCGATTTCGGGATCGACTGCAGAGCAGCGAAGAAGAACAGGAAGTTGTAGCTCATCTGCTGCCAGATCGACGCCAGAACAATCAGGAACATCGCCTGACCGCTGTTCTGCGCATAGTTCCACTCATAGCCGATGTGGTGCAGCAGGTAGCTGAAGAGGCCCAGACCGGGATTGAACAGAAACATCCACAGTACCGCGGCCACCACCGGCGCAACGGCGTAGGGCAGCAGCAGCAGGGTCTGATAGAGGCGGCGCAGTCGCACCACATAATCGACCAGCGCCGCCAGCAGCAGCGAAAACAGCATGCCGAACCCCGTGACCATGCCGCTGAATGTCAGAGTGGTCCAGAACGAATCGAGATAGTAGGGATCGGCAAACAGGCGTCTGAAATTTTCCAGTCCGACAAAGCGGCTGGAGAGGCCAAAGGGATCGAGGCTTTGCAGCGAGTACCACAGCGCTTCACCGGCAGGCCAGAGAAAGAAGACCGCAGTGATGAGTAGCTGCGGCAGCACCAGCAGATAAGGCAGCAGGCTGGTGCGAAAAACCGGGCGAGAAGAAGACATAGCGCACTCTGATTCAGAAAGAGAGAGGGCCAGCCTGCACTGGCCCTGTCGGGCAGATTACTTCACCTGCTGCTGGAAGCGACGCAGCAGTTCGTTGCCGCGTTTGACCGCGTTATCCAGCGCGCTTTGCGGCGACTGTTTACCGGTCCAGACGCTCTCCAGCTCTTCGTCAATCACGGCACGGATCTGCGGCATATTGCCCAGACGTATGCCTTTGGTGAACGGCAGCGGCGGCTTGTTCATCATCTGACGGGTGGCGATATCTGCACCCGGATTTTTGTCGTAGAAGCCCTGCTGTTTCGTCAGCTCATAGGCGGCCGTGGTAATCGGCAGGTAGCCGGTTTTCTGGTGCCATTCCGCCGCGATTTCCGGTTTCGCGAGGAACTGCATGAACTCCGCGACGCCTTTATACGTTGCCGCATCTTTGCCTTTCATCACCCACAGGCTGGCTCCGCCGATCAGGGCGTTCTGCGGCGCACCTTTTACGGTGTCGTCATACGGCATCATGCCAACGCCAAAGTTGAATTTTGCGTAGTGGCGGATATCGGCCAGCGAACCGGAGGAGGCGGTAGTGATGCCGCAGTCGCCGTTGTAGAACTTCGCCGTCGGCTCATCTTTGCGGCCAAAGTAGGTGAAGTCCCCTTTTTTGTTCATCGCTTCCAGCATTTCGATGTGACGCACCTGCACTGGTTTGTTGAACTCCAGCACCGCATCCAGGCCGTCAAAGCCGTTATTTTCCGTGGCGACGGGCAGCGCATGCCAGGCGCTGAAGTTTTCGATCTGAATCCAGCCCTGCCAGCCGCTGGCGTAGCCGCAGCTCATGCCCGACTTGCGCAGCGCGGCGGCATCCGTGGCCAGCTCCTGCCAGGTTTTCGGGGGCTGATCGGGATTCAGACCCGCTTTCTTAAAGGCATCTTTGTTGTAGTAGAGCACCGGGGTAGAGCTGTTGAACGGCTGAGAGATCAGCTGGCCTTTGCTGTCGCTGTAGTAGCCCGCGACCGTTGGCACGAACTGCTTTTCATTAAAGGGGATACCGGCATCTTTGAAGACCTGATGCACCGGCACAATCGCCTGTGAAGCCATCATGGTGGCCGTGCCCACTTCATAAACCTGCAGCACCGCAGGCGCTTTGCCGCTGCGCACTGCCGCGATCCCGGCCGCCAGGCTCTGCTCGTAGTTACCTTTGTAGGTCGGAACGATTTTGTAATCGGGATGGGTCTGGTTAAAGCGCTGAGCCAGCGAATCGACTTCTTTGCCTAACTCGCCTTCCATGGAGTGCCAGAAAGGGATCTCGGTGGCGGCGATGGCATGGCCGCTAAGGGTCAGACCGAGCAGCGCGCTCATCAGGCTACGGCGAAAGGTAACGACGGACATAGAATTTTCCTGTGCAGGTAAATACGCGTGAAATCACGGATTTCTGGTTCGCGGAGTAACATGACACGGGAAAATGACGGATTAATAACAGGCAGATGACAGGCGGGTGACAGGCGAAAGGGAAGAAAGGCGGAGCAGCTAACGACTTTGTTGACACAATCTGGCCAGGTTGCTGTAAGACTGAGCATGCACAAGGAACAAGGTCAGATCGGAAAGACGCTAAATCTGTCATCCATGACACGCTCGGCCCGCGCCGTCCATGGCGCGGGACGCTTTCCTCTTCTGACCATGTTCCCTGCGCGTTGAGTTTATTTGTTGCGGCCAGATTCACACTGATTTAGGTTTGTCAGCAGTCTGAGCAGCTATAACATCATTACTACGTCGGATTGATTACCATAAGCTGAAACGGCCTCTGGCAAAGGCCATCGGAACTACCCTTCACACCAGTGCTCCAGGCCGTCGGCGGCGCAGGCAGGTTGCGGGCGGACAGCGCGCAGCCACCGGAGCGTACACGTAGTACGTGAGGATGGCGAGCACTGCCCAACCGGAACCTGGCAAGCAAGCCAGGCCGTGCCCCATCAGGCACCTAAGTAAGCGCTGCGGACGGCTTCGTTGGAGAGTAATGCTGCACCAGTGTCTTCCAGCACCACATGCCCGTTCTCCAGCACATAGCCCCGGTCCGCCAGCTTCAGCGCCTGATTGGCATTCTGCTCCACCAGGAAGATGGTCATCCCCTCGCTGCGCAGCTGCTCAATGGTGTCGAAGATCTGCTGAATAATGATCGGTGCCAGTCCCAGCGACGGCTCATCCAGCAGCAGCAGGCGCGGCTGGCTCATCAGCGCACGGCCAATGGCCAGCATCTGCTGCTCACCACCGGACATGGTGCCGGCGCGCTGGATTTTACGCTCCGCCAGACGCGGGAAGAGTTCATACACGCGCTTAATCCGCGACAGGTAGTCCGGACGACTGGCAAAAAAGCCGCCCATCGCCAGATTCTCCTCCACCGTCATGCGCGAAAAGACCCGCCGCCCCTCTGGCACGATGGCAATTGCCTCACGCATGATGCGCGCCGTCTGCCAGTCGGTGATGGTTTTGCCATCAAAGGTAATGGTGCCCTGGGTCGCGCGCGGTTCGCCACACAGCGTGCCGAGCAGCGTGGTTTTCCCGGCGCCGTTGGCACCAATCAGGGTGACGATTTCGCCCTGATTGATGTAAAGACTGACGTTGTGCAGCGCCTGAATTTTGCCGTAATGCGCACTGACGTTCTCAATGGTTAACATCGCATTTGCCATCTCAGGCCTCTCCTAAATAGGCGCGAATGACATCCGGGTTATTACGAATCTCTTCCGGCGTTCCGTTAGCCAGCGGCGTTCCCTGATTGACCACGTAAATGCGGTCAGAGATGCCCATTACCAGCTTCATATCATGTTCAATCAGCAGCACCGAAACCTTGTGTTCGCCACGCAGTTCCGCAATCAGCGCATCCAGCTCGTGGGTCTCTTTGGGGTTGAGGCCCGCTGCCGGCTCATCCAGCATCAGGATCTCCGGGCGCGTCACCATGCAGCGCGCGATCTCCAGCCGGCGCTGCTGACCATAGGCCAGATTGCCCGCCTGACGGTTAGCCAGGTCGAGTAAGCCGACCCGCTCCAGCCAGGTCGCCGCGCGATCCAGCGCTTCGCTCTCACTGCGGCGAAACGCGGGCGTTTTCAGCAGGCCGGAAAACAGGCCGCTCTTCAGGTGCTGATGCTGTGCCACCAGCAGGTTCTCAATCACCGTCATCTCACGGAACAGGCGTACATGCTGGAAGGTTCGCACAATGCCCATGCGCGCAATCTTCTGACCCGGCAGGCCTTCCAGATGCTGGTCACGCAATGTAATGCTGCCGCCGGTTGGCTTGTAAAAGCCGGTCAGGCAGTTGAACACCGTGGTTTTCCCGGCACCGTTAGGGCCAATCAGCGAAACGATCTCCTGCGGACGCAGCTCCAGCGCCACATTGTTTACGGCTAACAGACCGCCGAAGCGCATCATCAGGCCTTCAACGGCTAATAAAGGCTGACTCATGCCTCTTCTCCTTGTTTACCGGTTCTGAGCTTCAGATGCGGACGCTTCATCGGCAGCAGGCCCTGCGGACGCCAGATCATCATCAGCACCATCAGGCCACCCAGCACCAGCATGCTGTACTCATTGAGATCGCGCATCAGCTCGCGGGAAACCACCAGCAGAATGGCAGCCAGGATCACCGCGAACTGCGATCCCATGCCACCCAGTACCACAATCGCCAGCACAAAGGCGGACTCGACAAAGGTAAAGGATTCCGGGCTGACAAAGCCCTGGCGCGCCGCGAACAGGCTGCCGGCGAATCCGGCAAAGGCGGCACTGATAGTAAAGGCGGTCAGCTTGATGCGGGTCGGGCTGAGGCCCAGAGAGCGACAGGCGATCTCATCTTCACGCAGGGCTTCCCAGGCGCGGCCCAGCGGCATCCGCAGCAGCCGGTTGATCACGAACAGCGTCACCACCACCAGCAGCAGCGCCACCAGATAGAGGAAGATGATACGGTCGCTGGGGTCGTACTTCAGGCCAAAGAAGTTGTGGAAGGTATCCCAGCCGCCTTCGCGCGGGGTACGCCCGAACTCCAGGCCAAACAGGGTCGGTTTAGGGATCTGGCTGATGCCGTTGGGTCCGCCGGTCAGCGCGGTATTGTTCAGCAGCAGGATACGCACAATCTCACCGAAGCCCAGCGTCACAATGGCCAGATAATCGCCGCGCAGTCGCAGCACCGGGAAGCCCAGCAGCAGCCCAAACAGCGCAGCCACGATGCCGGAGAGCGGCAGACACTGCCAGAAGCCAAGGCCGTAGTAGTGGTTCAGCAGCGCAAAGGTGTAAGCACCGATGGCGTAGAAGCCACCGTAGCCCAGCACCAGCAGGCCAGAGAGTCCGACCACCACGTTCAGGCCCAGGCCGAGCATCACGTAGATCAGCGTCATCGTGGCGATATCCACGGTGCCGCGTGACACCAGGAAAGGCCAGGCGACGGCAGCGATAATCAGCACCGCCATCACCAGCTTCTGCTTCGGCGTTGAGCCATCAAAGCCCGGCAACACCAGCGACGGACCGGAGACTTTCTTCAGGCTGCTCTGCCAGACCGGACGCAGCAGCTGGAACAGAAACACCACCGCACAGCCTGCGGCGATCCAGTTCCAGCGCACGCTGCCCGCGTTCTGCACCACCAGATTTGTGCCATCCAGCGTCAGGCGCAGTCCCATAAAGAAGGTGGCCAGCACCAGCAGCATTACCGAGGCGATCAGGGCGTTGATAAACGAGGTCTTCATACTTTCTCAACCTCCGGACGACCCAGAATCCCGGTCGGCATCACCAGCAGCACCACAATCAGCAGGGCAAACGAAACCACATCTTTATATTCCGTGCTGAGATAGGCTGACGTCAGCGCTTCAGCGATACCCAGCACCAGTCCGCCAATCATCGCGCCCGGAATACTGCCGATCCCGCCCAGCACGGCGGCGGTAAACGCTTTCATCCCTGCCATAAAGCCGATGAAGGGGTTGATCGAGCCGTAGAACTGGCCCAACAGCACGCCTGCTACCGCGGCCATCGCGGCCCCGATCACGAAGGTCAGCGAGATCACGCGGTCGGTGTTAATGCCCAGCAGGCTGGCCATTTTCAGATCTTCAGCGCAGGCGCGACAGGCGCGGCCCATGCGGGAGTAGCGGATAAAGGTGGTCAGCGCCAGCATCGCCAGGAAGGTCACCACCCAGATAACAATCTGCATGGTTGAGATGGTGGCGGCAAACCCGTTGCTCTCCCCCACCGTCCACTGTCCGGTGATCAGGCTCGGCAGCGCCAGGTCGCGTGAGCCCTGGGTCAGGCTGACGTAGTTTTGCAGGAAGATCGACATCCCGATGGCGGAGATGAGCGCAATCAGGCGCTTAGAGGAACGTACGGGCCGGTAGGCCACGCGTTCAATGCTCCAGCCGTAGGCGCTGGAGATAATGACTGCCATCACAAAGCCAGCCGCAATCATCAGCCAGGTGGTGTCGATGCCCATCATCATCAGGGCGGCAATCACGATAAAGGAGACATAGCTACCGATCATGTACACCTCGCCGTGGGCGAAGTTGATCATGCCGATAATGCCGTAAACCATGGTGTAACCGATGGCGATCAGCGCGTAGGTGCTCCCGAGGGTGACACCGTTAAACATCTGCTGAATAAAATAGAGGAACTGCTCGGACATACCTTAACCCTTACTTATCCGATCGCAGGCGATCGGGGTACAAAAAACGCCTGGCAGCGGCGTGCCAGGCGTTCGTGTCGCCGGTGAGTGGAGACCGCTTAGCTGGCCTCCGGCTCACCAGAAAACCGCCTGGTTTACTTCACTGCGGTCGAGGTACCATCGGCATGCCATTTGAAGATGCCGAATTCAAAGCCCTTAAGATCGCCCTTTTCATCCCAGTTCAGGTTGCCCATGACGGTTGGCACCGCTGCCCCTTCTTTGAGGTTCTTCACGATAGCGTCCGGCTCTTCGCTCTTGCTACGTTCCATGCCGGTGGTCAGCGATTGCAGCGCGGCATAGGTGGTCCAGACGAACGGACCGGTCGGATCAAGTTTCTTCGCCTTCAGCGCGTCAACGATCGGTTTGTTGGTTTCAACCTGATCGTAGCGTTTCGGCAGCGTGACCAGCATGCCCTCAGACGCCGCACCGGCAATGTTCGACAGGGAGGCATTGCCCACCCCTTCTGGTCCCATAAACTGCGTTTTCAGACCGGCCGCCCGCGCCTGACGCAGGATCTGGCCCATTTCCGGGTAGTAGCCGCCGAAATAGACGAAATCGACGTTCTCTTTCTTAAAGCGCGCCACCAGCGTAGAGAAATCTTTGTCGCCTGCGGTGATCCCTTCAAACATGACGATGTTCGCGCCCTGCTTTTTCAGGCTCTCCTGTACGGAACGCGCCAGGCCTTCACCATATTGCTGTTTGTCGTGCACCACGGCGATACGCTGCGGCTTCAGCTCGCTCATAATGTATTTGGCTGCGGTCGGCCCCTGGTCAGAGTCCAGACCGGTGGTGCGCATAATCAGTTTATAGCCGCGGGAAGTCAGGTCAGGTGCGGTCGCCGCCGGGGTAATCATCAGCACGCCTTCATCTTCATAGATGTCAGACGCAGGCTGGGTCGAGGAGGAGCAGAGATGGCCGATAACATAACGGATACCGTCGTTAATCACTTTGTTCGCGACCGCAACGGCCTGTTTCGGGTCACAGGCGTCATCATATTTCACCGCAACCAGTTTGTTGCCGTTAACGCCGCCTTTGGCGTTAATATCTTCAATCGCCTGAGTAGCGCCCGCGAACTGCATGTCGCCGTACTGCGCCACCGGACCTGACATTGCGCCAACAATCGCCACTTTAATATCTTCAGCCAGCGCCGCATGGCTCATCGCCAGTGCTACACATCCCGCCAGTAATGCGCGACCTTTCATTTTCATCCTGACTACCCCATCTGTTTTGTCGTGTATGTTGTGAGTGCGTGCATTGCCAGATAAAGTCGAAAACTGGTTGATCATGAAGGAGTTAGCGTACTTTTCTGGCATTTTTTAGTAATAAGGCTTTATTTTTCAGGTTATTAAACAGGATGTTTCTTCTGTAAATCAACTGACATATTCAGAATTTACTGAGTGAAACAGCATAATACACTGGAGGCAATGGCCGGTTTTTCACCACTTTGCCAGCGCATTATGCTGGGTTGATCGCAGGCTTAACCTGTTTACACCTATTATCCTGGCACCCAGGCCATCTTTTGACCTGTTTTATTGATGAAAATGTGGTGGCGCTCTGGTTGTATACTTTCGCTGCACTTTCCCCTTTTTTAGAGGTTTTTGTTATGAAGCTGACTATCCAGCGTTTAACCACGCTGACGCCGCAGGACCGCATCGATCTGGGCAAGGTCTGGCCCGATCTGAACATTCAGGAACTGGAACAGCGGCTGGATGAGCGCCATCGTCTCTATGCGGCGCGCTTTAACGATCGGCTGCTGGCGGGGTTACAGCTGGAAATCTCCGGTACGCACGGCAAGATCCACCGGCTGGCGGTGCGTGACGTGACGCGGCGACGCGGTGTGGGCCACTATCTGCTGGAAGAGACGATTGCGCAGAACGGATCGATAGCGGACTGGTGGATTGCCGATGATGGCAGTGACGATCAGCAGGTGCGGGCGGCGTTTATGCAGGCGTGCGGCTTCCGGGCGCAGAGTGACGGCTGGATACGGGCAACAGATGACGCAGAGGGGATGGCGGAAGAGGCGTGACAGTCCGGGGCGACAGAAAGCAACAGGGGCGACATGCTGTCGCCCCTGTGGATATTACGCTTCGATCGCCATACGCAGTTTTTTCATGGCGTTCTTCTCCAGCTGCCGGACTCGTTCAGCTGAGACGCCATACTGATCGGCCAGCTCCTGCAGCGTGGTTTTGTTATCTTCGTCCAGCCAGCGGGCGCGGATGATGTGCTGACTGCGCTCATCCAGGCCTTCCATCGCATAGCTCAGCTTGTCAGCGGCGTGTGCGTCCCAGTTATCCTCTTCAATGCCATCAGCAAAGTCAGAGGTCTTATCCTGGAGATAGAGCACCGGGGCCATTGAGCGGCCTTCACTGCTCTCATCGTCGGCAGACATATCAAAGGTCATATCCTGCGCAGCCATACGCGATTCCATTTCACGTACGTCTTTGCTGCTTACGCCCAGCTCACGCGCAACCATCTCAACTTCGTCCTGATTGAACCAGCCCAGACGCTGCTTGGTTTTACGCAGGTTAAAGAACAGCTTACGCTGTGCTTTGGTGGTCGCGACTTTCACGATACGCCAGTTACGCAACACGTACTCGTGAATCTCGGCTTTAATCCAGTGCACGGCGAATGAAACCAGGCGCACGCCAACTTCCGGGTTGAAGCGGCGCACCGCTTTCATCAGGCCGATGTTACCTTCCTGAACCAGGTCAGCCTGTGGCAAGCCGTAACCGGAGTAATTACGAGCGATATGAACTACAAAGCGTAGGTGTGACAGGATCAGCGTCTTAGCTGCCTCCAGATCGCCCTGGTAATGCAGCCGTTCAGCTAACGCTTTTTCCTCTTCTGCCGACAGCATCGGCCAGGTGTTGGCAGCCCGGACGTAAGAATCCAGGGTACCCGGAGAAGCAATAGCTAAAGTTTGCATTTCTTTGGTCATTCAAACCCTCACAAATTCAATGGAATTGCCGCACATTTCCCTGCGCAGACGATACAGTAAGTCAACGTCGCGCGAAATCCGAAAGCAATCTGTGCTACTTAGAGTGTGAAAGTTATCCACAAGTTCAATTATAGCAGTGAATATTTTACACACAGATGACAGGAAGGGAAGAGGGGAAAAGGTCCTCTGCATACACTGTCGGTAGCAGAGGACCATTATAACAAAAAAATGTTGCAGGCGTTTACTGTGGCGTAAATCGGCGTAAATGTTGTACCGTGGCCAGCCAGGCCGCCACCCAGCCGATGATCGCCGCAATCAGCAGCAGCAGCAGCGCTTCATCCCAGGAGAAGCCTTCCAGCGAGAAGGTGGTGCCGAAGACGGTCGCCACGCTGGCAACCACCGACTGCAGGCGCAGCACCAGCACTTCCGACAGCAGCAGCGACAGCACCGCGCCGCTGAAGCCCAGCAGCGCCCCGCCATAGAGGAAAGGCCGCAGGATGAAGCCATCCGTCGCGCCGATCAGCTTCTGAACGTTAATGGTGTCACGCCGGGCGAAGATGCTGAGCCGGACGCTGTTGCCGATCACCAGGAACACCGCCACGATCATCAGTACGCCAATCATTGACGCGATCTGCCCCACCAGCCCGGTCAGCGCGGCCAGTCGTGCAAACCAGCTGTCATCCATCCGGACTTCATCCACGCCCTGCACTTTCGTCACGCGGTCGCGCAGGCTTTGCATGGTGTCGGAGTTCTGGAAATTGAGCTTCGGCGTAATGATCGCAACGGCGGGCAGCGGATTCTGCTCCAGCATATCCATCGCGCCGCCAAAGCCTGACCAGTTACGGAACTCGTTCAGCGCCTCTTCGCGCGTCAGGTAGTTGACGTTATCCACTCCTTCCACCTGTTTGAGCTGCGCCACCACATTCTCGGCCGCGCTGTCATCCAGGGTCTTGGAGAGATAGACGGTTAACTGCGGTGCCGGATACCACTGGGTCGCCGCCTGGCTGACGTTTTTCCACACCATGTAGCAGACGCTGGGCAGCGTCAGGGAGATGGCGATCACCATCACCGTCAGCAGCGTAGCCAGCGGCTGACGCCACATATCAGAGAGGGTGCCGCGCAGCGCATAGCGCCACTGCTCCTGCCAGCCGCCCTTCAGCGCTTTACTCTTCGACGGCTGCTTTGCTTTCGGTGCCGCCGGACGTTTAATGCGTTTATTGACCATCGTGGCCTCCGTGCAGGCGTCCCTGATTCAGCGTCATCATCCGATAGTTGCGTCGGGCGATCAGGCCGCTGTCATGCGTTGCCATCAGGACGGTGACGCCAACGCGGTTAAACTCTTCGAACAGGCGCAGAATATCTTCTGACAGCGCGTCGTCGAGGTTACCGGTCGGTTCATCCGCCAGCAGCACCGACGGTTTGTTCACTACCGCACGGGCGATGCCGACACGCTGCTGTTCACCACCAGAAAGCTGAATCGGATAACTTTTCGCTTTGTCGAGCAGACCCACTTTATCCAGCGCGGCCGACACGCGACGACGGATATCTTCGCCACTGGCGCCCGAGATAATCAGCGGGATCGCCACGTTGTCATAGACCGAGCGATCCATCAGCAGGTGGTGGTCCTGGAAGATCATGCCGATCTGACGACGCAGAAACGGCACTTCACTGTTCCGCAGACGGGAAATGTCATGGCCACTGAACCAGATTTTTCCGGCACTCGGGCGCTCAATGCCACAAATCAGCTTCAGCAGGGTACTCTTACCGGCACCGGAGTGGCCGGTGAGAAACGCCATTTCGCCGGGGCGCAGATGGAAATCTACCCCCTGCAGCGCCTGACGTCCGCCGAGATATGCCTTACTGACCTCTTCAAAGCGAATCATCCTAATTAGTCCTCTCGGGCAAACAGTGCCTCAATAAAATCGTCCGCCTTAAACGGTCGTAAATCTTCAATGCCTTCACCGACACCAATGTAGCGAATCGGAATACCGAACTGATCGGCCACCGAGAAGATCACGCCGCCTTTAGCGGTGCCATCCAGTTTGGTGAGCGCAATACCAGTCAGGCCGACCGCTTCGTTAAACAGCCGGGCCTGGCTGACTGCATTCTGTCCGGTGCTGGCGTCCAGCGTCAGCATCACTTCGTGAGGCGCGGACTCATCCAGCTTTTTCATCACGCGGGTGATTTTTTTCAGCTCTTCCATCAGGTGCGATTTGTTCTGCAGACGCCCGGCGGTGTCAGCAATCAGCACATCCACGCCGCGCGATTTCGCCGCCTGAATCGCATCGAAAATCACCGAGGCGGAATCTGCGCCGGTGTGCTGGGCAATCACCGGAATGTTGTTGCGCTGGCCCCACACCTGCAGCTGCTCAACCGCCGCCGCACGGAAGGTATCGCCCGCAGCTAACATCACGGATTTGCCTTCGGCCTGATACTGGCGCGCCAGCTTACCGATGGTGGTAGTTTTCCCCACACCATTGACGCCCACCATCAGGATCACAAACGGTGTTTTGCCTGAAACGTCCAGCGGCGCGTCGACTTTGGCGAGAATCGACGCCATCTCCGCCTTCAGCAGGCCATAGAGCGCTTCCGCGTCGCGCAGCTGCTTGCGGTTTGCCTGCTGGGTCAGATGCGTAATGATGCGGCGCGTGGTATCCACACCCACATCCGCAATCAGCAGCTGCTCTTCCAGCTCATCAAACAGATCGTCATCAATCTTTTTGCCCCGGAACAGGCTGATAAAACCGGAACCGAGGTTCTGACGGGTTTTCACCAGGCTGCGTTTCAGGCGGGCAAAGAAGCCCTCTTTGGCGGGACGCTCCTGCTCCTGGGCGATGAATGGCGCAGCAGCCAGCGGCAGATCGCTGACGGTATCAGCAGTGCTCTCGTCCGCGGGTTCCTCAGCGATCACCTCTGCGTCGGCCAGCGCCAGCGCGGTCAGCTCTTTCTCGCTCAGCGGCGCGTCGGCCTCGCCGGGCTGAGTTTCCGTATCTGTATCGTCCTCTGCCCGTGCGGCAGAATCCTGCTCGCTGTGCGGGGCATCCGCGTCGCTGTGCGGCGTGTCGATAATCTCTGCGTCACCCAGCGCCAGCGCGGTCAGCTCCGCTTCGCTCAGCGGAGCCACGGCGTCATCCGGTGTCGTTTCAACGACGGCGGCATCGCCCAGTGCCAGCGCCGTCAGCTCCTCGTCACTTAACGGTGCGTCTGAGGGGACGGCATCCTCAACCGGCATGACCACGGCGTCGGCGTCAATGACCGGCGCGTCGTCATGTTCAGGTGCAGCAGATTCAGTAATAGCGTCAGATTCGGTAACGACAGATTCAGCGTCTTCCAGCGCCGCCGGTGCCGCTTCAGATGGCGCGGCCGCGGTTACGTCCGCTCCATGCTGCTCGCTGGCTACCGTTTCGGTAATGGCAACCGTCTCTTCCGCCTGTGCTTCTGCCTGACTTAAAGCCGGGGCTTCCTGTTCTGGCTGCTGCTGAGCGGGTTCTGCGACCTGTTGTGTCTGCTCTTCCGCTGCAGGTTGTTTCTCTTCCTCTTTGCCAAATCCCAGCCAGGAAAAAAAGCCACGTTTTTTCTCTTTTGCCATTGTGTGACTACACTCCTCGATGGCTTTGTCCCGGTCGCGCACGGTTTCCAGGGGTAAATCAATGAAAGTTGGTCATCGCCAGACCGGCGTAAACCGCAGAATAATGCATGACTTCAGCAACTCAGTAGTCTAACACTTTCCAGCCAGCTCACCACAGCACCCTTTTTTAACGTTTCTTCTCACCGATTCGCCCGTTAAACTACGCAACAAATTATGACGAGTTGTGAGCAAGATGAATAAAAACCCCCGCAGTACAGGCGGAACCGGGCAGATCCGCATCATTGGCGGCCAGTGGCGCGGACGTAAATTGCCGGTGCCGGACAGTGCCGGACTGCGCCCCACGACCGACCGGGTGCGAGAGACGCTGTTTAACTGGCTGGCCCCGGTGCTGCCCGAGGCGCGTTGCCTCGACTGCTTTGCCGGAAGCGGCGCATTAGGGCTGGAAGCGCTGTCGCGCTATGCAGGATCGGCGACCCTGCTGGAGCTGGAACGTCCGGTGGCGCAGCAGCTGACAAAAAATCTGCAGACCCTGCGCGCCAGTAACGGCACCGTCATCCAGACCAATACGCTAAACTGGCTGGCGCAGCCGGGCGAACCCTTCGATGTGGTGTTTATCGACCCGCCGTTTCGTCAGGGATTGCTGGCGCAGACGCTGCAGTTGCTGGAGCAGAATCACTGGCTGGCCGATCAGGCGCTGATTTATGTCGAGAGCGAAGTGGAAAATGGCGCACCGCCGGTGCCGCCAGCGTGGGATCTTTATCGCGAGAAAATAGCCGGACAGGTGGCTTATCGTTTGTATCAACGTCAACAGGAGACGCAGGATGTTACTTAATTTGGGGCGTCTGTTGATGCTTTGCGTGTGGGGATTTTTACTGGCTAACGTGGTTCATCCCTACCCGAAACCGCTGACTTACTTTATCAACGTGGCGCTGTTCTTCATGATCATGATGCACGGTCTGCAGCTGGTATTGCTGCGCGCCACGCAGACTAAAGATGCGCCGCCTATCGATCGCGTCACCCAGATCAAAGTCTTTCTGTTCGGGGTTTTCGAGCTGGTCGCCTGGCAGAAGAAACATTTCCCGCGCAAAAAATAGTGCCGGGCGGGCGTCACGCCCGCCAGTTACTGCACGGGCGTGAAGCTGATAAAGCGCGTGCCCTGCATCTTCAGTTCGCCCCTCGCCCCTTTATCCAGCTGATGGTACTCCGCCTCTTTAATCTGCACCTTAATATCGCTGGCCCCGTTCAGCGGATGAAACAGGGCCTCATACCGCATCTCTTCGCCGGCGATCACTTCCCGCTGCCGTGAACGGCGATTGGGCGCCGGAAATTCCCGTTTGGTTCTGACTTCAGCCTGCAACGCCCGCACCGGAGACGCGTCATTGACCGCGCCTTCACGGCGTTGCTTGATGAACTGACGCGTGGCCAGCACGGCGATAACCGCCAGGACGATAATAAAAATCAGCGGGGGTTTACTCATGGTGAATCTGTGCCTGAGGAGATGATGAAACAGGGAGCAAAGGATACAACCAGAGTTGCCTGATTGTCACATCTCTGAGGCGTAACCTAAACTGGAAGGGATATTTTGGGATCTTTCATCATTCTGAATAAAAAAGGGAGAAACAATGCTCTGGTCTTTCCTCGCTGTCCTTTTCTCCGGCTGGCTCTATGTCGATGCCACCTATCGCGGCCCGCAGTGGCAACGCTGGCTATTTAAACCGGTCACCCTGCTGCTGCTGGTGGGTCTGGCCTGGCAGGCACCGGTGCTGCAGACCACGGACTACCTGATTCTGGCGGGGCTGATCGCAACCCTGATCGGTGATGCGTTGACGCTGCTGCCGCGTCAGCAGATGCTCTACGCCGTAGGAGCCTTTTTCCTGTCGCATCTGCTCTATACGCTCTGCTTCGCCGCCAGCATGACCATGACCTTCTTCTGGCCGATCCCGCTGACGCTGCTGATCATCGGTGTCGCCCTGATAGGCGTGCTGTGGAGCCGACTGGAAGATCTGCGCTGGCCTGTCTGCACCTTCATCGGCATGACCCTGGTCATGACCTGGATCGCCACCGAGCAGTACTTCTTCCGTCCGACGGATTACAGCTTCTCCATCATGGTGGGTTCAGCGCTGCTGCTGCTGGCAAACATCATCTGGTTTGTCTCTCACTACCGTCGTCGCTTCACCGCCGACAGCGCCATCGTCGCCGCCTGCTATTTTGCCGGTCACTTTATGATCGTGCGCTCGTTGTGGGTGGTGTGATAAAAGCGGCTTGACTCTGGAGTCCACTCCAGAGTGTAGGATAAGGGATGAGCTGCATGGCTCATCCCGCTCTTCTTACGCTCCGGAGGTCATATGCACCAACATCACGCCTGTGGCTGTGGCAAACCTCGTGCCAGTCACGCTGCAGCAAAACCGCTGTGCCAGGTTCGCCAGGCCCGCCCCCTCTCCCTTTCTGTTCATGCTGCGACACCCGTAACGGCTGATACGGCAGGCTGCTGCTGTGAAAGCAACAGCAGCCCTGGCACGGAGGCCGACGCCGCAGAGGAAAGCGACCGGCGAGACGCCGGTTACCCCTTTAGCTGGCAGGTCAGCGGGATGGATTGCCCCGGCTGCGCCCGCTCCATTGAGACGGCCGTGCGCAAGGTAAGCGGCGTCACCGACGCCCGCGTACTGTTTAGCAGCGAGAAGCTCGTCGTCAGCGCCAGCCAGGATGTCCGGAACGCCGTTGAACAGGCGGTCAGAAAAGCCGGATTTGAGCTGGCGGCCTCATCAGCCACCTCAGTTCCCCCCGACGCCCGTCCTGGCTGGCAGCAAAACCGGATGCTGCTTTTACTGGCGCTGCTGGTGCTGCTCAGCAGCGTTCTCGGCCAGTTCGCGCCGGCCTGGGGCGATCGGCTGTTTGTGCTGACCACGCTCATCGGGCTGGCCCCGGTGGCACGCGGCGCCTGGCAGCGCCTGCGCAGCGGTTCGCCGTTTACCATCGAAACATTAATGACGCTGGCGTCGGCGGGCGCGCTGATCATTGGCGCCCACGCCGAAGCGGCGATGGTGCTGCTGCTGTTTCAGCTGGGTGAACAGCTGGAAGGCTATGCCGCCGCCAGAGCGCGCAGCGGGGTGACCCGCCTGATGGCGTTACGGCCTGAATCTGCGATCCGCCTGCAACAGGGTCAGCGCACGGAAGTTCCCCTCACGGCGCTGCGTCCCGGCGATCGGATTGAAGTGGCGGCGGGCAGCCGACTACCGGTCGACGGCCGGTTAATCAGCCCGC
The DNA here is from genome assembly GCF_003236725.1 of Pantoea sp. ARC270. Lineage (NCBI taxonomy): Bacteria > Pseudomonadati > Pseudomonadota > Gammaproteobacteria > Enterobacterales > Erwiniaceae > Pantoea > Pantoea sp. ARC270. The sequence continues at coordinate 109,067 of NZ_PUGA01000010.1, read as the reverse complement.
TCGCCAGCTTCGATGAGAGTGCGCTGACCGGTGAGTCACTGCCGGTCACGCGAGCCAGCGGCGAAACGATTCCCGCCGGTGCCACCAGCGTGGATCGCCAGGTGGAGCTGGAAGTGGTGTCGGAACCGGGTGAAAGCGCTATTGACCGTATCCTGCAGCTGATTGAAGAGGCGGAGACACACCGTGCTCCGGTCGAGCGCTTTATCGACCAGTTCAGCCGTCTCTATACGCCGCTGGTGATGCTGCTGTCGCTGCTGGTGATGGTGGTGCCGCCCCTGCTCGGCGCAGGCGACTGGCAGCCGTGGATCTACAAAGGCCTGACCCTGCTGCTGATCGGCTGTCCCTGTGCGCTGGTGATCTCCACCCCTGCGGCCATTACCTCCGGGCTGGCGGCGGCGGCACGGCAGGGTGCACTGATCAAAGGCGGCGCGGCGCTGGAGCGGCTGAGTTCGCTGCGCAGAGTCGCGTTTGATAAAACCGGTACCCTGACGCCGGGCAAACCGCAGCTGACGCAGATCCTGCGGTTTGGCGCGGCCAGTGAAGCGGAGATGCTGGCGCTGAGCGCCGCAGCCGAACAGGGGGCGACCCATCCGCTGGCCAGCGCCATTGTGGCGGCCGCCCAGGCGCGTCATCTGGCGATGCCGGATGCACGGGATCAGCAGGTTCTGGCCGGACGCGGCATCCGGGCCCGGGTAGCAGAGCAGCAGATTGAACTGCTGACGCCCGCTCATGCGCCAGGGCTGACCGCACAGCAGCGCAGGCAGATTGCGCAGCAGGAGGAGGAAGGTAACACCCTGGTGGTGCTGATGCGCGACGGTGAGGCGCTGGGTGCGCTGGCATTGCGCGATCGGCTGCGCAGCGATGCAGTGGCGGCCATTCAGGGGCTGAACCGGCTCGGCATTGAGAGCCTGATGCTGACCGGCGATAACCCGCGCGCCGCCGCGACGCTCGCCCGCGAGCTGGGGATCGATTATCGCGCCAGCCTGCTGCCCGCCGATAAAGTGGCCGCTATCCGTGAGCTGAGTCAGCAGCAGCCGCTGGCGATGGTCGGGGATGGCATCAATGATGCACCGGCAATGAAAGCAGCAACGCTGGGCATTGCCATGGGCAGCGGCACCGATGTGGCACTGGAAGCGGCCGATGCAGCGCTGACGCGGAATCAGCTCACGCAACTGGCCCCGATGATTGCGCTGGCGCGCCGGACACGCCGCATTATCCGTCAGAATATCGGCATTGCGCTGGGGCTGAAGGCGATTTTTCTGGTCACGACCCTGCTGGGGCTGACCGGACTCTGGCTGGCGGTGCTGGCGGATTCCGGTGCGACCGCGCTGGTAACGGCCAACGCGCTGCGCCTGCTGCGCCACCGTGACTGAGCGCGCAGCGCTGGCCAGGGGCCGGGGATAACAGCGGCCGGTGCGGCTGGGGTTATCCCGCCATCCCTTTGCGGATCAGAAACTGATAGGGCAGCGTCTCCGTCTGCTGCGCCAGCAGACCATGTTCCATAAAGCGGCAAAAGCCGGGAATATCGCGGGTTGTGGCGGGATCGTCGGCGATGATCAGCAAGGTCTCACCCTCCTGCAGGCCACGTACGGTTTTGCGCACCATCATCACCGGCTCCGGGCAACGCAGGCCGCGGGCATCCAGCTGATGGTCGGCAGAGGAAAAAAGATCGCTCATATTCAACTCGCTTCAGGTCAGGGGCGCTCATTCTAGCGCGTGCTGACCGTGACGCAAGGCGATAACGATTGCGCTAAAATTAACCATTGCATAAAAAGCACAACGCGGTAATATGCCGCCGCTTTTTGCTCATAAAACTGCCTGGCACCGCCCGAACGGTGTCCCGCAATGGGTTCCCTCACCCCAACATTAAAAAGGTTGACTATGCTCGCATTTTCTTCGCGTCAGCGCATGCATGCGCTTTTCTGGTTGTCGCTGTTTCACCTGCTGGTGATCACATCGAGCAACTACCTGGTTCAGCTGCCTGTTTCTGTCTTTGGCTTCCACACCACCTGGGGCGCGTTCAGCTTCCCGTTTATCTTCCTGGCGACCGATCTCACCGTGCGTATTTTTGGCGCACCGCTGGCCCGTCGTATTATCCTGGCGGTGATGATCCCGGCGCTGTTTATCTCGTACGGCGTTTCGTCGCTGTTTTATCAGGGAGAGTGGCAGGGCTGGCAGGCACTGAAAGAGATGAACCTGTTCGTGGCCCGCATCGCCTGCGCCAGCTTTATGGCCTACGCGCTGGGCCAGATCCTCGACGTTCACGTCTTCAACCGGCTGCGCCGCCTGCCGCAGTGGTGGGTCGCACCGGGCTGTGCCATGTTCCTGGGGAATATCAGCGATACGCTGGCCTTCTTCTTTATCGCCTTCTATAAAAGTCCCGATGCGTTTATGGCGCAGCACTGGGTGGAGATTGCGCTGGTGGATTACAGCTTCAAGGTGCTGATCTGCATGGTCTTCTTCCTGCCCGCTTACGGTGTGCTGCTTAACGCCGCGCTGAAACGTCTGGCTGAACGCCAGACTGCCCGCCAGGTAAATTTCGGCTAATCCGCCATACATTTTTCCGCCATTACCCGCTAAGATCTTCTGACAATCATCAGGTTGCGTTTGCAGCCTGATTCCTGTTGTACTGATGCCTGACCGGAAATTTAAAAAGGGATTCTGATGCGTAACCTGGTGAAATATGTAGGAATGGGCTTACTGGTTCTGGGCTTAGCAGCCTGCGATCAGAAGAAAGATGACGCGGCGAATGACAACGGCGTCAGCGCCAGTCAGTCGGCGCAAACCGTGACGCTGATGGATGGCAAACTGAGCTTCTCACTGCCGCCAGGCATGTCAGACAAAAGCGGCAAACTGGGTTCGCAGACAACCAATATGCATGTCTATGCGGATGAAACCGGTGCCCGCGCCATCATCGTGATTGCCGGTGAGCCGACCAGCGAAGCGCTGGATGTGCTGTCGCAGCGTATGGAGCAGCAGCAGCGTAACCGCGACCCGCAGCTGCAGGTGGTGTCGAACAAAGCGGTAACGCTGAAAGATCAGCCTGCTCAGCAGCTGGATACGGTGATCTCTGCCAACAACCAGACCTCCTGGTCTTCGGTGGTGCTGGCGAAGGTCGACGGCAAGTTGGTGACGCTGCAGATTACGCTGCCAGGCGATAATCAGCAGCAGGCGCAGAGCGATGCTGACAACATCGTGAAGAGCATCTCGCTGAAATAAGCCGATCGCTGGCCTCTCTGCATTGCAGGGAGGCCAGCATTCTCAGAGCTGTTTATAACCCCGCATTCTCACGAATATATTTTCGCGCTTTGACCGCATATTCAAATGGATTGGCCAGTGCCGGATCCTGCTCCGCTTCCACGACCATCCAGCCCTGATAGCCATACTCATCCAGAATTTTAAACACCGGCTTAAAGTCGATTACGCCATCGCCCGGAACGGTGAACGTGCCCTTTTTCACCCCCTCCAGGAAGGAGAGATGATTCTCGCGAACCGCCGCGACCACCTCATCACGTACATCCTTGAGATGAACATGGAAGATGCGCGGCAGATAGTTCTCCAGCACCGCCAGCATCTGCTGCTGTGACCCCTCGGAGTAGTAGATGTGGCCGGTGTCATAGAGCAATCCGACCCGATCGTCAGTCATGGCCATAAAGCGGTCAATCTCTTCGGTGGTCTGAATGCCGGTGCCCATATGGTGATGCAGCGTGACGCGCATCCCCTTCTCTGCCGCCAGGCGTGCCAGTTCGTTGTAGCCGTCGGCCGTTAACTGCCACTCCTCATCACTGAAAATGGGTTTCTGCTCAAACACCGCCAGCGGGGTGCCCTGAATACTTTTGCTCTGCTCAGAGCAGCCAATCACCCGCGCCCCCATTGCATGGAGAAAGTTCATGTGATTGATGAACTCATCGATGGTTTTTGCTTTATCGCCGTTGGCGAAGAAGGTACTGAACCAGGCGTTGCAGATTTCGATGCCGCGGATATCGAGCATCGGTTTCAGGATCGCCGGATCGCGCGGGTATTTGCTGCCCACTTCGCTGCCGGTAAAGCCTGCCAGCGCCATCTCACTGACGGTCTGCTGAAAGGTGTTTTCATGGCCGAGATCTGGCATGTCATCGTTGGTCCAGCCAATCGGCGCGATCGCCAGTTTTACTTTTTCTTTGTTCATCATCTTATTCCCGGACGGAGCGCGGCGAGGCCGCATACAGGGCTGAATCAGCGATAGAAATCAGGACGCGGCGGCATCTCTACCGGCTCAATCGCCCCGCTGTTCTGCGCTTTGATGCAGGCATCGGCGGCTACCGAGGCGGCAAAACCATCCCAGGCCGAAGGACCGGTCAGCTGGCCCGCTCTGATATCATTAATAAAGGCCTGCAGCTCCACGTCATACGCCTCGATAAAACGATCTTTCCAGTCGACCAGGATCGTGTTCGACAGGCGCGCCTCTTTGCGCAGCTGCACGGAGGAGGGTTCGGGCAGACGCGCAATGCCCTCCTCCCCCACCACTTCACACTGGATGTCGTAGCCGTAGGCGCAGTTCACAAAAATCTCGACGTCGATGCGCACCCCTTTCCGGGTTTCGAACAGAACAATCTGTGGATCTTTCAGCTGCCCATGCGTCTTCGATGTGACGCGCGGGAAGACCACCTGCACCGTTTTGTAGTCATCATTTGTCAGCCAGCGCAGCACATCCAGCTCATGGATTAGGGTGTTGGTGATCGCCATCGGCGTGGTGTAGTTCTCCGGCACCGTTGGGTTGCGGTGCGCGCAGTGCAGCATCAGCGGCTCACCAATATCGCCATCGGTGATCACTTTTTTCAGCGCGCGGTAGCCCGCATCGTAAGGCCGCATAAAGCCGACCTGCACCAGCCGTTTTCCCGCCTTCATCTCCGCCTCCACCACCCGGCGGCAGCCTTCGGCACTCATCGCCAGCGGCTTCTCGCAGAACACCGGCTTTCCGGCGGCAATCGCCGCCAGGGTGAACTCTTCATGGGTGGGGTCCCATGAGGTGACCAGCAGCGCCTCGACATCCGGTGACTGAATCACGTCGTGACCGTTCTGGAAAACCTCCGCTTCAATGTTCAGGCGCTGCAGGGCGGCACGCGCACCCTCGACATTAATGTCAGAGACCGCCACCACCTGTGCCCCCTGCAGCACGTGGCTGCAGCGACGAATATGTTCCTGACCGATTGCACCTGTACCGATGACGCCAAGTTTCAAAGTCATAATTACACCTGTGTAGGGTTCGTACGGAGAAGAGGAAAACGGGCCGCGATACGGCCCTGAAATTAATATTTTCGCGCCTGGCCGAGATGCGTGTTGAGCTTGTCCGCTACCGCCTGGGCGCGTTCGGTCTGCGAAGCCTGCGCTACCCCGACATGCCACCAGCTGAAATATTTGTGGATCATGGTTTTTGGCAGCACTTTGATGTCGATAAGGGTAGAAACCGTCTGGGTGCGGGCATCTTCCAGCGCCGCCCTGAGCTCTTCAAGCGTGGTAACCCGGTAGGTTTTACAGCCATAGCCTGCGGCAATCGCGGCGAAATCGACCGGGATAAAGCCGCCATCGAGCCTGCCCCCTTCCGGGTTGCGGAAGCGGAACTCGGTGGTGAAGCTGTCCATGCCATGTTCCATCTGCAGGTTATTGATGCAGCCGTTGGTCATGTTATCCAGCAGCACCACGTTGATCTTCGCCCCCTCCTGAATGGAGGTAACCAGTTCGGAGTGCAACATCATGAAGGAGCCATCCCCGACCAGCGCATAGACCTCACGCTGCGGCTGAGCGAGCTTCACGCCCAGCGCGGCATTGACTTCATAGCCCATGCAGGAGTAGCCATATTCGACGTGGTAGGCGTTGTAATCTTTGGTGCGCCAGACGCGCTGCAGGTCACCCGGCAGGCTGCCCGCCGCCGCTACCACCACCGCCTCTTTGGGCAGCTGTTCATTCAGGGTGCCAAGCACGCTGCTCTGCGTCAGCCAGGAGTGGGTCAGCTGGTTAAACTCAGCAAACACCGCGTCGCGGTCGAGATGATCCGCAATCTCCGGCACAAAGTCGCCATCATGCCAGGCCACCTGATAGACGCGCTGCGTCTCTTTCAGCAGCTGGCTCTGCGCCTCTTCAATCTGGCTGCCCCAGTCGTTACTGTAGTGCTGTGATGCCAGCCCGGCGGTGAGCGCCGTCAGCCCCTCACGGGCATCGGCCAGCAGCTGCACGCCATCCAGCTTGTAGCTGTCGAAGTTGCTGACGTTGATGTTCAGGAAGCTGACATCAGGATGACGGAAAATCCATTTGGAGGCGGTAGTGAAGTCGGTATAGCGAGTGCCGATGCCGATCACTAAATCGGCCTCTTTCGCCAGCAGGTTAGCGGCCAGCGAGCCGGTTTCACCGACGCCGCCGACATTCAGCGGATGGTCAGAAACCAGCGTGCCCTTGCCCGCCTGGGTTTCCGCAAAGGGGATCTGATAGCGCTCGGCAAACTGGCGCAGCGCCTCACCCGCTTCAGAATATTTCACCCCGCCGCCGCAGATAATGAGCGGTTTACGCTTGCGGGAAATCAGGGTCAGCGCATCCGCCAGCTGCGCGGCGACGGGCAGGCGGCGATCGAGCCGGTGCACCCGTTTCTGGAAGAAGTAGTCGGGGTAATCCCAGGCTTCGCCCTGCACATCCTGCGGCAGCGACAGGGTAACCGCACCGGTTTCAGCGGGATCGGTCAGCACCCGCATGGCGTTGATACAGGCGGACATCAGCTGCTCCGGGCGGCTGACGCGGTCCCAGTATTTGCTGACCGCGCGGAACGCATCGTTGGTGCTGATGCTGAGGTCGTAGCTCTGTTCAATCTGTTGCAGCACCGGATCGGGCTGGCGCGTGGCGAAGACGTCGCCGGGCAGCAGCAGCAGCGGAATGCGGTTGGCCGTCGCGGTGCCCGCAGCGGTGATCATGTTGGCTGCACCCGGTCCCACTGACGAACTGCAGGCGATAATCTGCCGGCGCAGCGACTGACGGGCAAAGCCCGTAGCGGCATGGGCCATCCCCTGCTCATTACGCCCCTGCCAGACCACCAGATCGCCGCTATCCTGTTCCAGCGCCTGGCCCAGCCCCAGCACGTTGCCATGACCGAAGATGGCGAAGATGCCTTTGACGAATTTCGTCTCAGTGCCATCAACATCGATGAACTGGTTATCCAGAAATTTAACCAGCGCCTGTGCCGTGGTCAGTCTGATTGTGCCCATATGCTTTTCCTTTACATGCTGGCGGACCCCGACTCCCGTAACACCGCGCCAGGCGCTGTCATCGGCGGAAAAGGCGACCGGAATAACTGAAACGTGAGGCGATTATAAACAAATATATTTTTCATAAAACACGCTTACAGAAGAAACATTTCATTTTGCGAGTGAGATCAAATTTAGCCGCTGCGTCAGCCCTGGCAGGCTGTCGCGAGGGTGAAAAGCGGAACGTTTAGCCATGAGCCGGGTACGATAAAAAAATTCATTCCGTTGCCATCGCCTGGCTGAACGGCACGCCAGCAGGTGCGTTCGCCTTCACGCCCCCGCTGCAGCGGGCATCATCCTCTCAGCACCCAGGCGGAGAGAGGAGATTAAGGATTTTTACCTGGTTCACAAATTTGCGATGGATATTTCATTTCACATTGAATGTGGAATTTTTATTCCTCATACTGCCCTCATCGCCAGTCAGGCTCTTACAGACCCGAACGCAGCGCGCATCTGACGTCGCGCGTTTTGCCCGCCGGCTCTGCCAGTCACAGAAGGAAACCACAGGTATGAATGCACAACAGAAGCCGCTTGATGTGATTTGTATCGGGCGTATTGCCGTTGATTTTTATGGTCAGCAGATTGGAGCACGGCTGGAAGATGTCACCTCCTTTGCGAAGTATCTGGGCGGATCGTCAGGCAACGTCGCCTATGGCACCGCGATTCAGGGGCTGAAATCGGCCATGCTGGCGCGGGTCGGGGATGAGCACAATGGCCGCTTTCTGCGTGAAGAACTGCAGCGCGTCGGCTGTAACACGGATGCGCTGATTACCGATCCGCGGCGCCTGACCGCGCTGGTGATCCTCGGCATCAAAGATGAAGAGACTTTTCCGCTGATTTTCTACCGCGATAACTGCGCGGATATGGGCCTGGTGCCGGATGACGTGGATGAGGCTTTCATTACCTCAGCCCGCGCCGTGGCGGTGACCGGTACCCACCTCTCCCATCCGCAGACCCGTGAAGCGGTGCTGAAAGCGCTGCAGATTGCCCGCCAGAACGGCCTTCGCACCGCGCTGGATATCGATTACCGCCCGGTATTGTGGGGGCTGACCTCGCCGGGTGACGGTGAAACGCGTTTCATTGAATCCTCCCAGGTGACGCAGCAGTTGCAGGAAGTGGTGCACTATTTCGATCTGATCGTGGGTACCGAAGAGGAGTTTCACATCGCCGGTGGCAGCACGGAGACCCTGACCGCGCTGAAAAATGTGCGTCAGGCGAGTCAGGCGACGCTGGTCTGCAAACGCGGTCCGCTGGGTTGCGTGGTGTTTGAGGGAGCGATCCCGGATAGCTGGGAAGAGACCCGCCTGCACACCGGTGTGCGCGTCGACGTGCTCAACGTGCTGGGTGCAGGTGACGCCTTTATGTCGGGACTGCTGCGCGGCTGGCTGAATGATGAAGGCTGGGAGCAGGCGTGCCGTTACGCCAATGCCTGTGGGGCGCTGGTAGTCTCACGCCACGGTTGTGCACCCGCCATGCCGACCAAAGCCGAACTGGATGATTTCCTGAGCCGCGACGATGCGGTGAAGCGTCCTGATCTCGACAGCCGTCTGAATCATCTGCACCGGGTCACTACCCGCAAACAGCAGTGGCCGGAGCTGAATGTTTTTGCCTTTGACCACCGCAAACAGCTGGCGGAGATGGCACAGGAGGCGGGCGTGGAGGCCAGCCGGATCCCGCCGCTGAAGCTGCTGCTGCTGAAAGCCGCTCAGCAGGCTGCCGAAGAGGCGGGGTTAGAGAATAAAAGCGGGATTCTTGCGGATACCACCTACGGGCAGAAAGCGCTGAATGCGATTACCGGTAAGCAGTGGTGGATTGGCCGTCCGATTGAGCAGCCCGGCTCACGTCCGCTGCGCCTGGAGCATGGCAATATCGGTTCGCAGCTGATCGACTGGCCCGCGGAGCATGTGGTGAAGTGTCTGGTGTTCTACCATCCTCACGACAGTGAAGAACTGCGCAAAGAGCAGGATGATTTGATACTCGACGTCTGGCAGGGCTGTAACAAAAGCGGCCATGAGCTGCTGCTGGAAGTGATCCTGCCTGAGAGCAATCCGGACAGGAATGAAGCCTATTACGTGGACATTCTGCGCCATTTTTACACTCTGGGCATCCAGCCTGACTGGTGGAAACTGCCGCCGCTGTCGGCAGCGTGCTGGGAGGCGATCGGCACGCTGATTGAGCAGCAGGACCCTTACTGTCGCGGCATTCTGTTACTGGGTCTGGATGCGCCCGAAGAGACGCTGAAAGCGGGCTTTGCCGCGGCGGCCAGTGCACCCTGGGTGAAAGGCTTTGCGGTGGGCCGGACTATTTTTGGTCAGCCTTCACGCGAGTGGCTGCAGGGGGAACTGGACGATCAGGCGCTGATTGCGCGCGTCAAAGGAAACTATCTGCGGCTGATTGAATACTGGCGCGCGGCGCGCGCCTGATGCCGTTCTGCTAAAAGCCGCTTTGAGAAAGTGCAGACGCCGGGAACACGGTCAGATCGGAAAGACGCGACACCCGCCATCCATGGCATGCTCGGCCCGCGTCATCCCTGACGCGGGACGCTTTCCTCTTCTGACCGTGTTCCCTGCTCATCTGGCTGATGCGTTGCTGCCAGATAGATCCTGACCGTGGTTTCTCACCCGCCACAGATATTTAACGCCGGTTTTCACCCGCTTATCGCCTGTGAAGAGGCGCATACCGGGCTCTCAAGCCAATCTGTGAACCATTTCATAAAGCCATGAAATAAACCGCGCGATTGACGCAAACAAATGAAATTTTCCATCCATCTGATACTATGGCGCTCATTATACAGCCATTATTCTAATTATTCGGGCAGAAGTGATGAACAATAATCCCACCCAACTTTCTCTGTTGCAGGACGATATTCGTCGCCGCTACGAAACGCTGAGCAAACGTCTTAAACAGGTTGCGCGCTACATTCTTGATAACAGTAACAGTATTGCGTTTGATACCGTCGCCTCGATTGCCCAGCAGGCCGATGTGCCCCCCTCTACCCTGATTCGCTTTGCTAATGCTTTTGGCTTCAGCGGTTTCAACGAAATGAAACAGGTTTTTCGTCAGCACCTGATGGAAGAGACGGTCAACTACACCGAGCGTGCGCGTCTGTTCCGTCAGACATCCACCGATGACAACGCCAGCGCCCCTGAGAGTCCGTCGGAGATCCTCAACGTCTTTACGATGGTAAACAGCCAGGCGCTGCAGCAGCTGGCGATGCAGGTGAATCCTGAACAGCTGAACAAGGCGGTAAAACTGCTGAGCGAGGCAGAGAATATCTATGTGATTGGCCTGCGCCGCTCCTTCAGCGTCGCCTCCTATCTGGTCTACGCGCTGCGTCATCTGGAGCGGCGTGCGTTTTTAATTGATGGCCTGGGCGGGATGTTTACCGAGCAGCTCAGCCTCGTTAATCCTAAAGATGTGGTGATTGCCATCAGCTATTCACCCTATGCGCGTGAAGCGGTCGAAGTGGTGGAGATGGGCGCCCGACGCGGCGCACATCAGATTGCAATTACCGACAGCCAGGTCAGTCCGTTGGCCGCCTTCAGCGATGTCTGCTTTGTGGTGCGTGAAGCCCAGGTGGATGGCTTCCGTTCGCAGGTTGCCTCTCTCTGCCTGGCGCAGACGCTGGCGGTGTCGCTGGCGCTCAACAACGCCAGCACCAGCTGATTTCAGGGCGCAAAAAAGGGCAGCGTGACCCGCTGCCCTTATAGCTGAGAGACTGCTTTTCTGACGCCGCCGTGGGCTAGGTGTTACGCGGATAATTCTCGCTGTTCACCCAGGCGTGATCTTTCTCCCAGGTAAACTTCCACAGCCGCACAGGCCCCGCCATCACGTTCAGATAGTAGTTGTTGTATCCCGCCAGCGTCGCAACCGGATGATAGCCGCGCGGCACCATCACCACATCGCGATTGTAAGGTGCCATACAGGCATCCAGTGAGCGATCGTCGGTATAAACGCGCTGCATGGCGAAGCCGGGTTCCGGATCGAAACGGTGATAGTAGGTCTCTTCCAGAAGGGTTTCGTTTTCACTCTCTTCATCATGCTTGTGGCTGGGGTAAGAGCTGGTATCGCCCTCATTGGTATAAACCTCGACCACCAGCAGGCTGTCAGCCGGTTTGTCATCGGGCAGAATATTGTGCACCAGACGCTGATTGCGCCCTTTGCCGCGATGCTCAACGCCCACGTCTGCGGGCGTAATCAGTCGTGCAGGCAGATGACCGTGACCGGGCGCGCTGCAGACCGCCAGCTCCAGATCGCTGTCCGCGTAAACCACCACCTCATCATCGTGCGGCACATAAACGGAGTAAGGCGGCACGCGCTCAAAGGGCGACATGCGCTGACCAATCCCGGGAAACGCCGCGTGACGGGTTTTCACCGAGGCGAGTCCGGCCACCAGCACCAGACAGAGCTCTTTATCCCCGCTGGTAAGCTGCAGGGTTTCCCCTTTTTTCAGCAGATAAGCATCAAACCCGACATAGCGCCAGCCGGCGCGTTCAGGCGTCACATGCTGAATACGACCCTGCGCATCAGGGGCCTGGGCTTTAGACAGTAAAGACATCCTGATCCTCCTCTCTGTCACGGTTATCGCTGCAGTTGCCGCGCGGGCGTGACGTGCAGCCCGCCTGCGAACAGAAAGACCGGCAGAGTGATCTGCCGGTCGCGCATCCTGCCAGCGTGGAAATAAATCAGCCTAAGGTCGGCATACTGAATTCAGACACGGTCTGCTGACCGGATGGCCAGCGCACGGTGGCGGTTTTCATGCGGGTGTAGAAGCGCACGCCATCCGGCCCGTGCACGTTGAGCGCGCCAAACACCGAGCGCTTCCAGCCGCCAAAGCTGTGGAATGCCATCGGCACCGGAACCGGCACGTTGACGCCCACCATGCCCGCTTCAACGTTCTGCACAAAATCTCGCGCGGTGTGACCGTTGCTGGTGAAAATGGCGCTGCCGTTGCCAAACTCATGGCTGTTAACCAGCTGCAGCGCACTGTCGTAATCCGCCGCGCGCATGATGCTCAGCACCGGACCAAAAATCTCTTCACGCCAGATCACCATGTCAGAGGTGACGTTATCAAACAGCGTGCCGCCGACGTAGTATCCTTCAGCATGCCCTTCGACCTGGACATGACGCCCATCGACCACCAGCTTCGCGCCTTCCTGTTCGCCTTTGTCGATGTAGCCCAGTACCTTCTTCTGGTGCGCCGCTGAAACCACCGGCCCCATCTCATTCTCCAGAGCCCCCTGATTCATACCGGGGCCGATACGCAGTGCCTGCACCAGCGGGGTCAGGCGGGCAATCAGCTTGTCGGCGGTATCATCGCCCACGGCGACCACGACCGGCAGCGCCATGCAGCGTTCACCGGCAGAACCAAAGGCACCGCCCATGATGGCGTTGACGGTGGCATCCAGATCGGCATCCGGCATCACGATAGCGTGGTTCTTCGCCGCGCCAAATGCCTGCACCCGTTTGCCATGCGCGCTGGCGGTTTTGTAGATGTGCTCAGCCACGCCGGAGGAACCGACAAAGCTGACGGCGGCGATACGCGGATCTTTGTAGAGCTGCTCCGCGTCTTCATTTGAGCTGTGCACCACGTTGAAGACCCCATCAGGCAGGCCCGCTTCGGTCAGCAGTTCAGCCATCCGCACAGACGCCGAGGGGTCCAGTGCCGGTGGCTTGAGAACAAAGGTGTTGCCGCAGGCCAGGGCGATCGGGAACATCCAGAGCGGCACCATCGCCGGGAAGTTAAACGGCGTAATGCCCGCCACGACGCCGACCGGCTGCATCAGCGAATAGCTGTCAACGCCGCCGCCGACGTTAGGGGAGTATTCGCCTTTCAGCAGGTGCGGGATGCCGCAGGCAAACTCGATCACTTCAATGCCACGCGTCAGTTCACCCAGCGCATCAGACCAGACTTTGCCATGCTCAGACACAATCAGCGCCGCCAGCTCGTCACGATGCTGCTCCATCAGGGCCTTAAAGTTGAACAGGACACGGGCACGGCGCAGGGGCGAGGTTTTCGACCATTCGGCAAAGGCCGCATGCGCGACACCAATCGCCTGCGCCACTTCATCGGCGGTACTCTGCGTCAGTTCACGTACCACTTTGCCGGTTGCCGGGTCGTAAACAGGAATGGTTTCGTTGCTGGCGCTGAACGTAATTTTGCCGCCAATAAAGTTACCTGTGATTGTCATGATGTTGCCTCTTTAGATGGTTAAGTTCCCTGCAGACGAACCATGCGACCTGCCGCGCTGCCTGACCAGGCAAAGCTGAAAGCGTGCTATGAAGCTATTGCATTGGAATAAATTTTTCAAATAATTCTTTTTGGAAGATTTGCTTTTAGCGGCACAGATCGCATTTTCTCCGTCGGCTTGCGCCTGGCGCGCTCCTGACCTCCGGAGAGCGCCCGTGGCAACAATCCTTAGCCCGGCAGGCGTGGTTTAAGACGATCACGACGCGGTTCTCTGCGGGAGAGCCTCCGCAAGGCAGCACCCGGCTGAAACGAAATATGAAATTAATGCGAGACAGATCCAATAATCTCCATTTCATAATTCACTATTAATGAAATAAATGTTTTCTTTAGTCGCAATCTTCTTCTGTTTTGGGGTAATCACATGGCTATCGATCCGACCCGTTTCTGTATCAACCGCAAAATTGCTCCCCGGCTCTCGCTGGAGGCCTTTTTTCAGCTGGTTCATCGCCTGGGGCTGAGCAAGGTTGAGTTGCGTAATGACATGCCGGGTGGCAGCGTGACAGACGATCTGACGCCCGACCAGCTGCGCGCCCTGACCGACAGATATCAGATTGATATCGTCACCATTAATGCGCTCTATCCGTTTAACCGTATCGATGACGATCTGCTGACCCGCGCAGAGCTGTTGCTGCAGACCGCACAGCAGACGGGTGCGAAGGCGCTGGTGATGTGTCCATTGAATGAGGGGATTGCCCTGTCGCCTCAGGAGACGCAGGCGGCGATGCAGCAGCTGGCGCCGCGCTTTGAACACTATGGCATTCAGGGGCTGGTGGAGCCGCTGGGATTCCCGGTCAGCTCACTGCGCTCGACCGCAGAGGCGCAGCGACTCATCGCCGCCGCCGGCGTACCCTTTAAGCTGGTGCTGGATACCTTCCATCACCATCTCTATGAAAAGGCGGAAGAGGAGTTCCTCACGGGTGTCGACGTGCAACAGATTGGGCTGGTGCACCTGTCGGGCGTGGAAGATCGGCGGCCCACCGCTGAGCTGACCGATGAGGAGCGCATTATGCTGAGTGACAGCGATGTGCTGAACAGCGTCGTGCAGGTTAAACGGCTGGAGATGCTGGGCTATAAGGGGATCTACGCCTTTGAGCCCTTCTCAAGCCAGCTCAACAGCTGGACACCGGATGAAACGGAACGGCAGATCCGCCACAGTATTGAACTGCTGCAGGCCTGAACCCGGTGTTGGCAGGCGCTGAAAAGATGGCTGGCCCGCCCGGGCGCGTTTTACGGCGCAGTCTCGTCGGCTGCCGGTGACAGCGCCTGACGCCGTTGCAGGCGCAGCGTGCAGACAAAAGCAACGCAGACCAGCAGCGCCGTGAGCAGATACACCTGCGACACGCCTGCATAGTTCATGATAAATCCGGCGATCGGCCCGGTAATGCCCAGCGACAGATCCATAAACGCGGTGTAAGTCGCCAGCGCACTGCCCTGATTCTGCTGCGGCACCACCTTCACCGCCACAACTCCCAACGCCGGGAAGACCAGCGAAAAACCGGCGCCGGTCAGAAACGCGCCCGCTTTTGCCATCCAGGGGTCGCCCGCCGCTGCGACCAGAAAGAGTCCGGCAGCTTCCGCCGCCAGACAGAGGCTGGCAACGCGCAGGCCGCCGCGGCGGTTAATCGCGTTCGGGAACAGCAGGCGCGTGCCAACAAAGGCGGCACTGAACAGGGAGAGGGCAAAGGCGGCACCTTCCCAGCCTTTATCCTGATAGAACAGCGTAATAAAGGTGGCGATGACCCCGAACCCCGCCGAGCCCATCGCCAGTATCGCGCCAAAGCCGGCAATTTTTCCCAGCACCGCACGAAACGGCAGCGGCCTGGCCCGGCTGGCTTTGACGGCCGGACGCGGCACGGCGCAGACAATGCCCGCCACGCAGATAGCGACAATGACCAGCGACAGCCAGAGCAGGCCACCCGCCCGGAAGATCACCACGCCGAGCGGCGCGCCAATCGCCATCGCGCCATAGGTGACGATGCCATTCCAGGAGATGACCCGGCCAATATGCAGCGAACCGACCCGCGCAACGCCCCACAACGAAGTGCCGGTGCCGGTAAAGCTCTGGCCCAGACCCAGAATCACCCGCCCCACACAGAGCAGCGTCAGGCTTGTCATCGGCGAGTCGCTCAGCGCCGCCAGCAGAATACAGAGACCGCTGATCAGGCAGCCCACCAGCCCGATCACCACGACCTTCTTTGGCCCCCAGAGGTCGGCGTAACGCCCGGCGTGGGGGCGGCTCAGCAGCGTCGCCACATACTGCAGGCTGATCACCACCCCCGCCCAGAAGGCGCTGAATCCCAGCTGGTCATGTACCCATCCCGGCAGCACCGCCAGCGGCAGACCGATAGTGAGATAGCTGGCAAAGTTATAGGCCACAATAGAGAGGATCAGCAGCGTGAGACGGAGGTTGCCGGTTGGGGTGGCCGGTTCCACTGTGGGCTGTTCAGGCATGAGAGATCCCGCTCGTATCAGGCTGTATGATAAGGTTTATCCGTCGACTATACCCGCTTTCACCGCTGACGTATCGGCGCTGCGCCGTCAACCGGCCGCAGCGTGCCGGACAAAGACCCTGCCGCGAAAGTGGAGTGTGGTGGCGCTGATTAAGACGCCCTTCTGCCGCCGCGCTTTACCGTTTCTCTGATAAATCAGATTGTTAATTTTCTTTCAGCTACACTGTCAACAGCCAATTTACGTCACGGGAGAGGGAATGAGCGAGCTGCAACGGGAAAAGATCGGACAAAATATTCTGATCAAACTGGCAATGCTGGTCATTATCCTCGCCGGGGTGCGGGCAGCGTCCGACATTCTGGTCCCGCTGCTGCTGGCGGCTTTCTTTGCCATTGTACTCAACCCGCTGGTGACGATGCTGATGCGGCGTGGCTTCCGCCGCGGGCTGGCGATCGGGCTGGTGATCACGGTGATCTTCTGCGTCATGGTGCTGCTGGGCGCCATCATCGCCAGCTCAATGAGTGAGTTTTCCGATCTCTACCCGCAGCTGCGCGCCACCATGGAGCAGAAAATGACGGTGCTGCAGCATCTGGCCGCAGGCTTTCATCTCAACATCTCAACCGACGTCCTAATCAAACATTTCGACCCCAACACCATGATGAATCTGGCCACGGTGGCGCTGAGCGGCTTTTCCGGCGCGATGACTAACACCGTGCTGCTGGTGCTGACTGTCGTCTTTATGCTGTTTGAGGTCCATCACCTGCCCTACAAAATGCGTAACGCGCTGGTGAATCCCAAGATTCGCATCGCCGGGCTGCACAAAGCGCTGAAAGGGGTGACCCACTATCTGGCGCTGAAAACCCTGGTGAGCCTGATCACCGGCGTGGCGGTCTGGCTGACGCTCTTTCTGCTGGATGTGAAGTTCGCGCTGCTGTGGGGGGTGGTGGCGTTTATCCTCAATTTCATCCCCAACATCGGCCCGATCATTGCCGGTATCCCACCCTTTCTGCAGGCGCTGCTGCTGAACAGCCTGTTTGATGCTGCGATGGTGGCCGCCCTGTTTACGGCCATTCATATGGTGTTTGGCAATATGCTGGAACCGCGCCTGATGGGCCGGGGTCTGGGCCTGTCGACGCTGGTGGTGTTCCTCTCCCTGGTCTTCTGGGGCTGGCTGCTGGGCCCGGTTGGCATGCTGCTGTCGGTGCCGCTTACCAGCATCACGAAAATCCTGATGGAAACCACGCCCGGCGGCAGCCGTCTGGCCATTCTGCTGGGCACCGGACGACCTAAACGGGTGCGGGGCTTAACCAAGTAAGCGCTGCTGGACGTGCCGCAGATGGTTCTCCATGGCCTGACGGGCAGCCGCCTCATCCCCCGCCACAATCGCGCTGGCAATCTGCTGATGGTCAGCGTTCATCTCCAGCGCAAAGCTGTTATCAGCAAAATGGCGCTCCAGCCGCTCGACATGGGGGCTGTGGCGCTTGTTCCAGAGCTGTTCCAGCAGGTCGCGCAGCACATCATTGCCACTCATCTCGCTGATCAGCAGGTGGAAGCGTTTGTCCTTAGCCAGAAAGGCGGCATCGTTTTCCTGATGCTGCTGCAGCTCAGCGGCCAGCGCCAGCAGGGCCGCCCGCTGTTCCGGCGTACCGTTTCGGGCGGCAAAGCCCGCCAGCATCCCCTCAAAGGCTTCACGGGCCTGCAACAGATCCTGCAGACTGCAGGCCTCACTCTCCTGCGTAACCCCGGCCTGCGGCAGCGGCTGGGCGACAAACACCCCGGTGCCGGTGCGGATATCGACCCAGCCGGTCATCTCCAGCGCAATCAGCGCTTCACGCACGGATGATCGGCTGACGCCCAGCTGTTTTGCCAGCTCGCGCTCCGGCGGCAGCAGCCCGCCAGCGACAAAGTCACCACGCGTGATACCGGCCATAATGGCGTTGGCTATCTGACGGTAGAGCCGCTCCGTTTTAATGGCTGCCAGGGTCATTGTCCTCTCCTCCTGTCCTGCTCAATCGGCCCGCTGGCCGATGCAGTTTATGATGCTGCGATCCGGATCACGGCCTTGTTTTGCACACTATCATACTCTTGGTCCAGCGGCCTGACCACTGGGCCACATCACAGTTAAGGAGCAAACATGGAACATACCTGGCGATGGTACGGCCCGAACGATCCGGTTTCACTGGATGATGCGCGTCAGGCAGGCGCGACCGGCATCGTTACCGCACTGCATCACATTCCCAACGGCGAGATCTGGCCGGTTAAGGAGATCAAAGCCCGGCAGGCCCTGCTGGCGGAAAAAGGGCTGGTCTGGTCAGTCGTGGAGAGCATTCCGGTTCATGAGGCGATTAAAACCCAGCGCGGCGACTACCTGCGCTATATCGCCAATTATCAGCAGTCGATCCGCAATCTGGCCGCCTGCGGCATTGATACCGTCTGCTACAACTTCATGCCGGTGCTGGACTGGACGCGGACCGACCTCGCCTGGACGCTGCCCGACGGCGCTAAAGCGCTGCGCTTCGATGCCGACGCGTTCGCCGCGTTTGAACTCTGCCTGTTAAAACGTCCGGGTGCAGAGCAGGACTACAGCGCGGCCGAGCAGCAGGCGGCCAGAGCGCGCTTTGCCGCGATGAGCGAGGAAGAGAAAAACACGCTGGTGCGCAATATCATCGCGGGCCTGCCCGGCGCCGAAGAGGGGTACACGCTGGAGCAGTTTCAGGCGCAGCTGGCGCAGTATGACGGCATCGACAAAGCAAAACTGCGTGAACATATGGCGACCTTCCTGCGCGCCATCGTGCCGGTGGCGGAAGAGGCTGGCGTAAAACTGGCGGTGCACCCGGACGATCCACCGCGTCCTATCCTGGGCCTGCCGCGCATTATCTCCACGCAGGAAGATATGCAGTGGCTGAAGGAAACCGTCGACAGCCTGCACAACGGATTCTGTTTCTGCACCGGCTCCTACGGCGTGCGGGCCGACAATGCGCTGGTTGAGATGGCGGAAACCTATGCCGACCGCATCAACTTTGTCCATCTGCGCGCCACGAAGCGTGAAGAGAATCCCGCCAGTTTCCATGAGGCGGCGCATCTGGCGGGAGATGTCGATATGGTGGGGGTGATCAGGGTCATTCTGGCCGAAGAGCAGCGCCGTCGTCGGGCAGGCAACCTGCGGGCCATTCCTATGCGCCCCGACCACGGCCATCAGATGCTGGATGACCTGCATAAACGCACCAACCCCGGCTATTCCGCCATTGGCCGCCTGAAAGGACTGGCTGAACTGCGCGGGGTGGAAGTGGCGCTGAAGCAGATCTTTTTTACTGACTAATTCTTCATTCACGCGCCCGCCCTGCGACCGTTCCGTGACGGCGCAGGGTCTTTCGCCCACCGCTGCGCATCGCCCGTTATCCCTCGCGTCCTGCCTGCTGAATTTGTGTCGCTGAATCGCAATAAAGACAAAACAAACGTCACATAAATGACACGCACTGTTCGATAATTGACCTGAGTCAGTCTGATTGATTGCAAAAACGCTAATCTGCTCCGCCCGGAGAGATGTTATTCTGCGCAGCGGATTAGCGCCTCCTGATAACACCAATAATATTCAGAGGATTTTGCGGTGCCGCTACTGAAACGAAAACGCGACTACGCCAGGCTGGTGATTATTATCTCCGGCCTGCTGCCTCTGGTTATTGGCCTGTTTTTTACCGCACTGGATGCGCGCCACACCGTTCAGCAGCAGCAGATGAGCGCGGCAGAAACCCTGCTATCCCAGGCGGAGAGAATGAGCGACAGCGCCTGGAATATGATTACCGAGCTGCGCCAGTTTGATCAGGTGCCCTGCAGCCAGATTGAAAACCAGCTGCAGCGCATCGGCTCGCTTAATCCCTATTTTCGCGCTATCGGTAAAATGGAGCAGGGAAAAATTGCCTGTTCATCGGTGTATGGTTCACGTCCTGCCCCGCTGAAAGCGATGATCCTGCGTGATGCCCCCGTCACCGGTAAAGCCTGGTGGAGCCTGTCGATTGCCGGTACCGCCGGTGTGCCGACGCGTCCCGCCGTGATTTTTGTGCGCGACCTGCCCGACGGCGAAAGTTTCTGGGCGGTGATCGATGGGCAGTATCTGATCGATTTTATGCGCGCCATCAGCAGCACCCATCGCTACCATTTCAGCATGGATTTCAGTGATGGTGCGCCCATCTCCTATGGCGATCCGCAAATTGCCGCCGACAGCTGGTTCAAACCGTCGATTTATCAGGCATCCTCCCAGCGCTATCCGCTGACGGTCACGCTGATAGCCTCGCCCACGGAGCTGATTTCGGCCTGGCGTCAGGTGATGTTTATCATTATGCCGATGGCCGCAATCTTCTCTATTCTGCTGATGATGATAATGGCGAACTGGCTGCAGCGACGTATTTCCTGGCGCGATGAGATCCGGCGCGCTATCGCCAGCGGCCAGTTCAGAGCGCACTATCAGCCGGTCTATGACAACCGGCTGCAGCGCTGCGTCGGTGTTGAGGCGCTGCTGCGCTGGACAACCCCGGACGGCAACGGCGTGCGGCCGGATATTTTTATCGGTGCCGCAGAAGCGGAAGGCATGATTGTGCCGCTGACCCGCCACCTGCTGGCGTTGGTCGCAGAGGATGTCCGGAGCTGGCAGGTAGAGCCCCATTTCCACCTGGGAATTAACGTGGCGGCGGAGCACCTGCAGCATCCTGACTTTGTCGACGATATGCTGCACTTTGCTGAACAGGTCAGGGATAAGCAGTTCCTGATTACGCTGGAGCTGACCGAGCGCAGCCTGATCAAAGAGGGCGCGGCGGCGGCACGCAAACTGGAACACCTGCGTCACTGCGGCATGAAAGTCGCGATTGACGATTTTGGCACGGGTCACTGTTCGCTGAGCTATTTACAGACCTTCACGCTGGATTATCTCAAGATTGATCGGGGCTTTATCAACACCATTGAGTCGCTTGAGGGCAGAACACCCGTTCTGGATGCCATTATCCAGCTCAGTCATGAGCTGGAGCTGGAAGTCCTGGGCGAAGGGGTCGAAACCGCCTTGCAGTTCCGTTATCTGCAACAGCGCGGCGTGGTCTTTATTCAGGGCTACTATTACGCGCGTCCGCTGGACAATGCGGGGCTGATTGCCTGGCTGGCCGAACAGGGCAACCAGCCCGTCGAGCCGGACCTGGCCCTTACGACCTGACCGGCTACCGGCGTCTGACGACAGAACGCCGATAGCCGATTGGCCCGTCGCGGTTCTCCCTTTTGTCAGGATCATCTCCTTCGCGCTCCCTCCCTTCTCCAGCCCGTCATTTCTTCCGTCCGGAAAAGCGTGAGGACCGCCGCTCAAGTGCTGAAAAAAGCGGCGATTGTCACGCAGAGTGATAATTTTTTTGCGGAGAGAAATAGCCTTATCAGTGGCAAAAAGAGGCTACATGTAGCCCAAACATGACAGATATCACACAAAAACGGTATACTCTGTCGCTGTTCGCAATAATCACAACAGTAATTATTGTGTTAACGGGCGCTAAAACAGCGCGTATTTACGGCTATGCTTAAATTTCTCAACGTGGCGGTCTGTACGATTCATCCGGCTCGCGCCGTTGAGAACTTTCGTGTTCCATTACAGGGTAATTCTATGAAATTGCGTAGGAAGCGTGTAAAACCAATTGGGATCAATGATGTCACCATCATTGATGATGCCCGTTTACGTAAAGCCATCACGGCGGCCTCTCTGGGTAACGCGATGGAGTGGTTTGACTTCGGCGTTTACGGCTTTGTGGCCTATGCGCTGGGTAAAGTCTTCTTCCCGGATGCATCGCCAGGCGTTCAGATGATCGCGGCGCTGGGTACCTTTTCTGTGCCCTTCCTGATCCGACCGCTGGGTGGTCTGTTCTTCGGTATGCTGGGCGACAAATATGGTCGTCAGAAAATCCTTTCCATCACCATTATCATCATGTCGGTCAGTACCTTCTGTATCGGCCTGATCCCCTCCTATGCCTCCATCGGCATCTGGGCGCCGATTCTGCTGCTGTTAGCGAAGATGGCACAGGGCTTCTCGGTAGGCGGTGAATATACCGGTGCCTCGATCTTCGTGGCCGAATATTCGCCTGACCGCAAACGCGGCTTCATGGGAAGCTGGCTCGACTTTGGCTCCATTGCCGGCTTCGTACTGGGTGCGGGTCTGGTCGTGCTGATCTCTTCCATTATCGGGGAAGCGAACTTCCTTGAGTGGGGCTGGCGTCTGCCGTTCTTCGTTGCGCTGCCGCTGGGCATCATCGGTCTTTACCTGCGTCATGCGCTGGAAGAGACCCCGGCATTCCAGCAGCACGTGGACAAGCTGGAACAGGGTGACCGCGAAGGTCTGCAGGATGGCCCGAAAGTCTCCTTCAAAGAGATTGCGACCAAACACTGGCGCAGCCTGCTCTCCTGTATCGGTCTGGTCATCGCCACAAACGTCACCTACTACATGTTGCTGACGTATATGCCGAGCTACCTGTCGCATAACCTGCACTACAGCGAAGATCACGGTGTGATGATCATCATCGCCATCATGATCGGGATGCTGTTTGTTCAGCCGATGATCGGCATGATGAGTGACCGTTTTGGCCGCCGCCCGTTTGTTATCATCGGCAGTCTCGCCCTGATGGTCTTCTCGATCCCTGCCTTCATGATGATCAACAGTGGCGTGCTGGGCATGATTTTTGGTGGTCTGCTGCTGATGGCGGTGATCCTCAACTCCTTCACCGGTGTGATGGCTTCGTCACTGCCTGCCATGTTCCCGACCCACATCCGCTACAGTGCGCTGGCCAGTGCCTTTAACATCTCGGTACTGGTTGCCGGTCTGACCCCTACGCTGGCCGCCTGGCTGGTCGAGTCAACCGACAACCTCTACATGCCTGCCTACTATCTGATGGTCGTGGCCGTGATTGGTCTGATTACCGGTCTGTTCATGAAAGAGACCGCGAACAAGCCGCTGAAAGGGGCCACACCCGCCGCGTCGGATATGGAAGAAGCGCGCGAGATTCTGCAGGAGCATCACGATAACATCGAGAATAAAATCGAAGATATCGACGCAGAGATCGCCCGTCTGGAAGCGAAACGTAAAAATCTGGTGCAGCAGCATCCGGATATCAACGAGTAATCGTTCTGCTCTCCCGCCGCCCGGCGGGAGAGCATTTTTCCCCCTCCCTACCGCACACAATCCTTCATGCCCTGCGGGCAAAGGGAGTAAACTGTTGTCACTTTTTTCACCTGCGTAAGAATGAAAATGTCTGATTATTCCCTTATCCAGCGCCCAAGAAGATTGCGCGCCAGCGCGTCAATGCGTGAAATGTTCCAGGAGTCATCCCTGAGCCTGAACGATCTGGCTCTGCCCATTTTTGTTGAAGAAGAGGTCGACGACTACAAACCGATTCAGGCGATGCCTGGCGTGATGCGTATTCCGGAAAAACGTCTCGCTTATGAGATTGAGCGTATCGCCAAAGCCGGTATCCGCTCGGTCATGACCTTTGGTATTTCGCACCACACCGATGCCACCGGCAGCGATGCGTGGAACGAAAACGGTCTGGTGGCCCGCATGTCGCGTATCTGCAAAGAGACCGTGCCGGAGATGATCGTCATGTCTGACACCTGCTTCTGCGAATACACCAGCCACGGCCACTGTGGCGTGCTCTGCGATCACGGTGTCGACAACGATGCCACCCTGGAAAACCTGGGTAAGCAGGCGGTCGTTGCTGCCGCAGCCGGAGCCGATTTTATCGCCCCGTCGGCGGCGATGGATGGGCAGGTTGAGGCGATTCGTCGCGCGCTGGACGCGGCGGGCTTCACCCAGACCGCAATCATGTCCTACTCCACCAAGTTTGCCTCCTCCTTCTACGGCCCGTTCCGTGAAGCCGCGGGCACGGCGCTGAAAGGCGATCGTAAAACGTATCAGATGAACCCGATGAACCGCCGTGAAGCGATTCGTGAATCACTGCTCGACGCGGCTCAGGGCGCAGATTCACTGATGGTGAAACCGGCAGGTGCCTATCTGGATATCCTGCGTGACATCCGTGAGCGCACCGAACTGCCTCTGGCGGCTTATCAGGTGAGTGGCGAATACGCGATGATCAAGTTTGCCGCAGCGGCCGGTGCGATTGACGAGCGTAACGTGGTGCTGGAAAGCCTCGGAGCGATCAAACGTGCCGGTGCAGACCTGATTTTCAGCTATTTCGCTCTTGATCTCGCCGAACAAAAGGTGCTCTGATCCCCTCCTCATAAAGAGCGTGATCGCGATGTCACGCTCTTCTTCTCCGCCAAAAGGCAAACACCAGAACCTGGCTTCGGCTAAACCAACAAAGGTCTCTGTGATGAAAGCACCTGACATTCCTGCCGACGAGGCACAACGCTTATCGCAGCTGCGTGCGCTGAACATCATGAACACCACCGCGGAGGAACGTTTTGATCGTTTAACCCGTCTGGCCCGCCGCCTGTTTGACGTGCCTATCGCGTTAGTCAGCCTGCTGGAAGCTGACCATCAATGGTTTAAATCGGCTCAGGGCTTTGCACCGCCGGGATCGCCGCGCAATATCTCCTTCTGCGGACACGCTATCCTGCAGGATGAGATCATGATTGTTGAAGATGCGCACAAAGATGAGCGTTTTCACGACAACCCGCTCGTCACCGGCGATCCACACATCCGTTTTTATGCCGGCTGTCCGCTGCGTGCACCAGGCGGCGCCAAACTGGGTACGCTCTGCATCATTGGACGCGAACCGCGCCAGTTTGATGAAGAGGATCAGGCGACCATGCGTGACCTGGCCGCGATGGCAGAAGCGGAGCTGGTCGCCTTTCAGACCGCCACCTGCGACGAACTGACGCAGATAACCAATCGCCGCGGCTTTATGACCCTGGGACAGATGGTGCTGAACGAGTGCCGGATGAAAAACCGGCCAGCCTCACTGACGTTTCTCGACCTCGACAAGTTCAAGCAGATCAACGACTCGCTGGGCCATCGCGAAGGCGACCGTGCGCTGATGGACTTTGCCGACGCGATGAAAGTGGTGTTTAAACACTCCGATCTCTTTGCACGACTGGGCGGCGACGAGTTTGTGGTGCTGCTCAATGGCATGTCGCAGCAGCAGAGCGAAGCGCTGTTACAGCAGTTCGCCTGCTATCTGCGTCAGCAGTCGATCAGCCTGAATCGTCGTTACCATCTGCAGTTCTCTTCCGGCATCGTCGAGTTTGATCCGGCGCAGCCGCAGTCGCTGGAACAGCTGCTGCACGACAGCGATGAGCGGATGTACCAGCGTAAAAAGCAGAAGCGTGTCGCGGTGTAACCTCAGCCGCCGCCGCGGCTGAAGGGTCAGGGACGCGCCAGATCGTCGATCAGGGTCTGATTAAACTTTGCAGGCTCTTCCATTTGCGGCGCATGCCCCAGGCCCGGAAACTCAATCAGCCGCGCCCCCGGAATGCGTTTTGCGACCGCTTTACCGAGCACCCTGTAATCGCCCAGCCGCGCTTTCACCGCCGGCGGGGCGATATCGCTGCCGATAGCCGTGGTGTCGGACGTGCCGATCATCAGCGTGGTCGGCACCTTCAGATCGCCGAACTCATAAAACACCGGCTGCGTGAAAATCATGTCGTAGATTAAGGCGGAGTTCCACGCCACCTTCTCATGCCCCGGCCCGCTGTTGAGTCCGGCCAGCATATCGACCCATTTGTCATATTCAGGTTTCCAGCGGCCCGCGTAGTAGGTCTGCTGCTCATACTTCTTAATGCCCTCTGCGCTGAGCCTGAGTTCCCGCTGATACCACTGATCGACGGAACGCCACGGCGCCCCTTTCGCTTTCCAGTCCTCCAGCCCTATCGGATTAACCAGCACCAGCTTCTGCGTCTGCTGCGGGTAGATCAGCGCATAGCGCGTCGCCAGCATCCCGCCGGTGGAGTGACCCACAATTACCGCCTTCTCTACACCCAAACGGGCAAGCAGCTGATGCGTATTGTCAGCCAGCTGCTGAAAGCTGTACTGATAGCGGGCGGGTTTGGTGGCGCTGCAGAAGCCAATCTGATCGGGCGCGATAACGCGGTATCCCTGCTGACTGAGGACGCGGATGGTCTCTTCCCAGGTGGCACCACAGAAGTTTTTACCGTGCATCAGCACCACGGTTTTCCCGTTGGCACGCGCGACGGGTTTCACATCCATATAGCCCATGCTGAGCGACTGCTGCTGCGATAAAAAATCAAAATGGTGCAGAGGATAAGGGTAGTGAAAGCCTTCCAGCTGTTCGCCATAGGTTGTGGCGGCACAGGTGGGGAGAGAGGTCAGCAAGGCCAGCGAGGTCAGCAGCACAGCAAGCGGTTTCTTCAGCAGAAATGTCGGGCCCATCCGGGATTCTCCAGGTTAAAGGTGAGTCGTAAGCCTGGCAGGTCGCGGAAAAAAATCTATTGATGCGCTGTGCGGTGGCGAAGTGCTCATCCGGGCTGGCGCTGCATCCGCGCCGGTTGCCGCCTTATTCCGCCAAAAAAACCAACAGATTAATTACATCTCATCTTATTTATTAATAAGCACCGTTTAAATGAACCTCATGAGAGGTTGCGATTCAAATCCTGAAGAATCTTTACGCAAAGAATAAGCACATTAAGATAAATAATTCAGAATGCCCGCACGTTAAACGGGGGGGGTGCCTATGAACGACAATAAATATAATGAAAGCGTAATTGTCTCCATCACTGAGTGGATTAATCACAATCTCGATCAGCGTTTAAGTATTGATGATATTTCGGAAAAGGCGGGTTATTCCAAATGGTATCTGCAGAAACTTTTTGCCCGCTATCATAATGAAACACTGGCGCGCTATATCCGCAGAAAAAAGCTTAACGCCTGTATTCATGATTTAAAAAACAGCCGTACACCCATTATCAGCCTGGCGCTGAAATACCATTTTGAAAGCCAGCAATCCTTTACCCGCTCTTTCAAACAGATGATGGGCTGCACGCCGAGCGCCTGCCGCAAGCGTCCGCTGAGTAATGGGAGCAGCACAGCGCTGGCAGACGCGCAGAATCCCTGTGCCCTGTGCGGCTACGCGCGGCCCGACGCGGAGATTCAGCCGCGCTGTGCCGTCACGGTGCGCCCTGTTACGCGCCCGGCACGCGGTTATGCGCAGGCCGACACTTTCCGCGATGCCGGTTAATCACTCATCCGGCTGATAATACTGCACACCAATCTGAATCCGCTCACGTCCCTGAGCAACGCGATGACGATTGGTGTCGCGCAGTGAATAGACACAGCCGCAATATTCCTGCTGATAGAAACTTTCGCGCTTGCTGATTTCAATCATGCGGGCCGACCCGCCACCTTTACGCCAGTTAAATTCCCAGTAGAGCAGATCGGGATAAGCGGCCGCTGCACGGACACCGCAGCTGTTAATCTGCTTCATGTCTTTCCAGCGTGAAATCCCCAGACAGCTGGTCATAACGGGAAAGCCATTTTCATGCGCATAGAGCGCGGTTCGCTCAAAGCGCATATCAAAGCACATGGTGCAGCGTTCACCGCGCTCCGGCGACCACTCCAGACCGCGCGCCCGCTCAAACCAGTTATCCCGGTCGTAGTCAGCATCAACAAACGGCACGCCAAATTTTTCAGCAAAACGAATATTCTCCTCTTTGCGCAGCTCATACTCTTTGAGCGGATGAATATTCGGGTTGTAGAAATAGATCGTGTAATCAATGCCGGATGCCAGCATCGCTTCCATCACTTCACCCGAACAGGGGGCGCAGCAGGAGTGCAGCAGGACTTTATTGTGACCGCCCGGCAGAGGCAGCGGCTGACGCTGGAAAGGTTCAGACATAAACACCTTCAATCAATAGCAGGAAAGCGGCAGTGTAATGCCGCCGGTGACGAGTTGCAAAATCTGCGCGGCTTTGTGTAATCGTGCCCCTGCCCCTGTTTTGCCTTCGTCGTCACCCCATTGATATCTCATGCTTTATTTTGCGGCTCTGTCTGACTGAGCGGTAACAGTGGTCGGAAGTGTGATCGGCAACACACTGACGTCGACTATGTTTACATAACATTAACAATGTTGACACTGGACTACCGCAAGGAGACTCGCATGGGCGCGGCAAAAAAATCGGGAAGTACGCAGAACCGCTTTACCTGGTTCGTCTGTTTTATGGCTGCGCTGTCCGGCCTGCTGTTTGGCCTGGATATTGGCGTCATCGCCGGTGCCCTGCCGTTTCTGGCGAAGGATTTGCAGATCACCAACCATCAACAGGAGTGGGTGGTCAGTTCGATGATGTTTGGCGCGGCGCTGGGTGCGCTGGCGGCGGGCTGGATGTCATCAAAGCTGGGTCGCAAGAAAAGTATGCTGGCAGGCGCGACGCTGTTTGTGATTGGCTCGCTCTGGTCAGCCTTCTCACCGGATGTGACCTCGCTGGTCTGCGCGCGCGTGATTCTGGGCCTGGCGGTAGGCATCGCCTCCTACACCGCGCCGCTCTATCTGGCCGAGATTGCGCCTGAGCGTATTCGCGGCTCAATGATCTCCATGTATCAGCTGATGCTGACCACCGGCATCGTGGTGGCCTATCTCTCCGACACGGCTTTCAGCTACAGCGGTAACTGGCGCGGCATGCTCGGGGTCATCGCGATTCCGGCGGTGATCCTGTTTATCGGCGTACTCTTTCTGCCCAACAGCCCGCGCTGGCTGGCGGCGCACGGTCGGTTTAATGAGGCGCAGCGGGTTCTGGACCGCCTGCGTAACAGCAGCGAGCAGGCCCGTGAGGAGCTGGAGGAGATCCGGGAAAGCCTGCAGGTGAAACAGCGCGGCTGGTCACTGTTCCGCTCGAATGGCAATTTCCGCCGCGCGGTGTGGCTCGGCATGCTGCTGCAGGTGATGCAGCAGTTTACCGGCATGAACGTCGTGATGTATTACGCCCCTAAAATCTTCAACATCGCCGGGTTCTCCAGCACCAGTGAGCAGATGTGGGGCACGGTGATTGTCGGGCTGGTCAACATGCTGGCGACGCTGATTGCCATCTTCTTTGTGGATCGCTGGGGCCGCAAACCCATGCTTACCACCAGCTTTCTGGTGATGGCCGTGGGGATGGGGGTGCTGGGCACGCTGCTGCACATCGGCGTTGAGACCGACTTCCGCAAATATTTTGCGGTGGCGATGCTGCTGATGTTTATCGTGGGCTTTGCGATGGCAGCCGGTCCGGTTGTCTGGCTGCTCTGTTCCGAGATCCAGCCGCTGAAAGGGCGTGACTTCGGGATTACCGCCTCCACGACCACCAACTGGGTCGGCAATATGATTGTAGGGGCAACCTTCCTCACCCTGCTCGATCAGTTGGGGAATGCCAACACCTTCTGGTTCTACGGCGCGCTGAATCTGGTGTTTATCGTGCTGACGATGATGCTGGTGCCGGAGACCAAACATGTGACGCTGGAGCACATCGAACGCAATCTGATGAAAGGCAAAGCGCTGCGTGATATCGGGGCGTAACCGCCCCGACGCAGCTTACCACTGCAATGACTGGCCGGCGTAATCGACGTAGTGATGTCCTCCACGACCGCGCCAGTGGGTCAGCTGCCGGACGATACCTTCCGCGCTCTCTTCTGCCGTCAGGGGCGCGCTTTCGCCACCCATGTCGGTTTTTACCCAGCCGGGATGCAGCGTCAGCAGCGTTCCGCCCTGCGCGTCCACAGCAGCGGTCAGGGTGCGGCTTAACATGTTCAGTGCCGCTTTGCTGGCAGCATAAATCGGCATCTGCGCATCCGGGTTTTCATTCAGGCTGCCGAGCTGGGAGGAGGTCAGTGCCAGCACACCACTCGGCTTCAGCAGTGGCAGTAATATTTCTGCGCTGCGTACCGGCGCGATGGCATTGGTCAGGAAGAGCTGCGCCAGTTCCTGATCGTCACTCTGCGACAGGGTCTGGTGCGACGGCCCGGAAATGCCGGCATTAATCAGAATGGCATCGAACCCCTCACCGGTGAGCTGGCCAGCCAGCTCTTCCACCGCTGACGCCTGGGTCATATCCAGCGCGTGCCAGCGGATTTCGGGCCGGTTGCCCTGCGCCGGGATGCCGCTGCGATGGGTGGCCGTGACCTGCCAGCCCTGCCCGGCGAACGCCTGCGCCACCGCCAGGCCGATACCGCGTGAGGCGCCGATAATCAGTACCTTATTTTGCTGAGCCATATTCACTCCTCGTTAGTGGTTTCATCACAAGCTTAACGGCAAATCGGCGCAGAGCGCGGCCCGCCGTGCTTTTTCGCCGGGCCACCGCACGTCAGGTAACTTTTCGCTGCTCGCAGAGGGGGTGAAGGCAGGTATCAGGCGCCTGATGAGCGCGCCTGATGAAGGGATAGGAGCGGGTTTTGATTATCCCTGCGTGTCCCGGCTTTTATCATCCGGACTGTCGCCGTTCTCGTTCCCCTGGCTCTTCTCCACTTCCTGGGGATGGCCCATTGAGAGCGCCGTGGCGCTGGCCGGATCGAACAGTGACAGGCTTTCAATCTGGTCAACCATGATCACCTTACGAAACGACATCGCATCTTTCGGTGTCGAGTCGAGCGTAATGCCATGCTCGGCATACCATTTGCTGTAGTTGTGCTCCACCGCCAGCTTCAGCGTCTTGCTGTCGCGATAGCCGCTCAGCATCGGAATCAGCACAATGTTTTTGGTGCTCTCATATTCGAACGTGGAGGCGTGAACCATGCCGATGTAGATGCGGCGGGACTTCAGCGTGATCCACGCCAGTTCACCCTCTTCCATGCACTGAAACAGCAGTTGCTCCACGCCGTTAGATCGGGAGAGCCGCTGATAGAGATCTTTACGGCCTGAAACGTTCAGCCGTGCGCTGCCCGCCCAGTTAGAGCGGTAGAGACAGAGCAGGATCGCGAAGGCCAGCATAATGACGACCGGTGCCTGGATGCCGAGAAAGCTCCAGTTCATGAACTCCACCTGCCACTTCAGATGGGCGCCCGGTATGACCTGAACAGCATTCGCCAGCGCGGAGATGCCCAGCAGCAGCAGCCAGACAAGGCCGGTGGCAAAGACCCCCTGCAGGACAAAAATACAGCCATACAGCGCGACCAGGAAATAGACGTCCCAGCCTGATGAGCGGCGGATTTTAAAACGGCTGTTGAGATCGCGGCTGGTGTACCAGTAACCACTCACCATCAGGACCATGAATATTGCGGTACCCACCTCAGACTCCCTTTAACGCGTTCACATGGCGGGAAAAATCTTCGTGGACTTCCTCGCTCAGCGTGTTGACCGAGATATTGCCGTTTTCATCAATGATGATGCGTTCACCTTCGGCAATCGAGTCGTTGATATCCTGGCGGGTCATGATCTGCAGAAATTTCTCGGGACTGGCAAAGACCGACTTAATAAACCTGAACATAGCGATCCACTTGTGAGTCAAAAAAAGAAGTATGTGACTGAATCCACACTCTCGCCCAATTAATTTCAGGGGAAATTTCTTAAAATCAGCTAATTAGCGAAGCGGTAAGGCGTTGTTTCCGGCGATTTTTTCCTGAAAACCTCAACGTTACCAGCGGCCTGGCGTCGCAGACGCCTCCTGTTTTGTTGGATTGAGCTGCGGGGACGCGGCGCGCTCTCCCGGCCAGGAAAGACTAAGCTCAAGGGTCATCCGCGTACTCTTACCCTGTCTGAAACGCATCGAGGAAAGTTTGCATGAAACTACGAACACTGGGCCGTACCGGTCAGCGCGTCTCTGAAATTGGCTTTGGCGCCTGGGCTATCGGCGGAACCTGGGGAGAGGTCAGCCTGGAGGATGCCAGAGCCGCACTGCATGCCGCGCTGGATGCGGGCGTCACCTTTATCGATACCGCCGACGTCTATGGCGATGGCCGCTCTGAAAAAATCATTGCCGAGGTGCTGAAACAGCGCGGCGGCGAACGCCCTTTCGTGGCTACCAAGCTGGGGCGGCGCCTCTCTCCCCATGTGGCTGAAGGCTACAATGCGAAAAACCTCAACGATTTCATTGACCGCTCGCGGGATAATCTGCAAACCGACACGCTGGATCTGGT
The DNA here is from genome assembly GCF_003236725.1 of Pantoea sp. ARC270. NCBI lineage: Bacteria > Pseudomonadati > Pseudomonadota > Gammaproteobacteria > Enterobacterales > Erwiniaceae > Pantoea > Pantoea sp. ARC270. The sequence goes on along the minus strand of NZ_PUGA01000010.1, from coordinate 77,074 downwards.
CCAGCTGCACTGCCCGCCAACCGAGGTCTATTACAGCCCGGAGGTTTTTGCGGTGATGGATGAGATGGTGGCCGCCGGAAAAATCCGTCACTACGGCGTATCCGTTGAGAAAGTCGAAGAGGGTCTGAAGGCGCTGGAGTTTCCCAACGTCGCGTCCATTCAGCTGATTTACAACATTTTCCGCCAGCGTCCGGCTGAACGGCTTTTGCATGAGGCGAAAAGCCGTGATGTGGCTATCATCGCCCGTGTGCCGCTGGCATCAGGCCTGCTGACCGGCAAAATGCACGCCGACAGCGTATTTGCCGCTGACGATCACCGCACCTTTAACCGTCATGGCGAAGCGTTCGATAAAGGAGAGACCTTTTCCGGCGTGCCTTATGAGGTGGCGCTGGAGGCGGTTGAGGAGATTCGCCGCTTTGTTCCGGGCGACATCACGATGGCCCTGTTCGCGCTGCGCTGGATCCTGATGAACGACGATGTCAGCGTGGTCATTCCCGGTGCGAAAAATCGCGAGCAGGCGGAAGCAAATGCGCGTGCCAGCGGCGTTGACGCGCTCTCTGCGGAAACGATGACGGCGCTGAAGCAGCTCTATCAGGAGAAGATCGCGCCCCACGTGCATCAGCGCTGGTAAACGGGCGTTACAACGCCTGGGCGCAGGCCCAGGCGGAACTCCAGGCCCACTGGAAGTTATATCCCCCCAGCCAGCCGGTCACGTCCGCCACTTCACCAATAAAGTAGAGTCCCGGCACCGCGCGCGCCTCCATGGTTTTTGAGGAGAGCTGCGTGGTGTCCACGCCGCCCAGCGTCACTTCGGCGGTGCGATACCCCTCGGTGCCGTTTGGCTGGATGCGCCAGGCGTGCAGGGTCTGCGCCAGTTCCGTTTGCTGTCGGCTGTTGAGCTGCTTCAGCGTGACATCCGGCACCACGTTCAGCGCCTGCAGCACTTCCACCAGACGTTTCGGCAGGATTTTGGCCAGACTGTTTTTCAGGCTGAGGTTAGGATGGGCGTCGCGCTGCGCCGTCAGAAACGGTGCCAGCGGGGTGGCGGGCGACAGATCGACCGTCACGAACTCACCCGGCTGCCAGTAGCTAGAGATCTGCAACACCGCCGGGCCGGATAGCCCGCGATGGGTGAAGAGCATCGCCTCTTTAAAGCGGGTACCATCCTCGGCATCGATGGTGGTGTCCAGCGCGACGCCAGAGAGCGTCTGCAACTGCTCCAGCAACGGTTTATGCAGGGTAAAGGGCACCAGTGCGGCCCGCGTCGGGAAGACGCTCAGCCCGAACTGCTCCGCAATTTTGTAGCCAAACGGCGAGGCACCCAGACCCGGCATCGACAGGCCGCCGCTGGCGATCACCAGCTTTTCAGCCTGCACCGTGCTGCCGTTGAGTTGCAGCGTATAACCGTGCTCATCGCGCGTGACGCTGAGCACTTCACTGCGCAGCCGCAGAGTGACATTGCCCCTGTCACACTCGGCCATCAGCAGATCGACAATCTGCTGCGCAGAGTCGTCGCAGAAGAGCTGGCCCAGGGTTTTCTCGTGCCAGGCGATGCCGTGGCGATTAACCAGATCGATGAAATCCCACTGGGTATATCTGGCCAGCGCCGACTTGCAGAAGTGGGGATTGTGCGACAGATAAGCCGCCGGTTCCGTGTAGAGATTGGTGAAGTTGCAGCGCCCGCCGCCAGACATCAGAATTTTGCGGCCCGGCTTCTTGCCATTATCCAGCAGTAATACGCGGCGTCCCCGCTGTCCGGCCTGGGCGGCACAGAACAGGCCTGCGGCCCCGGCACCAATGATGATAACGTCAAACTGTTCCACTGCAGCTCACTCATATAACAGGAAAGGCGCAGATTGTAGTGATCTGCTCACTGAGACGCCAGCGTCAAAAAATTGCCGTAAATGTGTCATAATGTATCTGCTTAATATCTAACCCTTTTTCGCTGACTTACGCGTCAGGCTTACAACGAAAGGTCAAATTAGGGCTATATTTTCCTTTCCCATACAGCACGTTGTCGCGGATAATGCGCCGCGTTCATGTCCTCCAAAAATGGCGTAACGTTTATGCTACATCTGTTTGCTGGTCTAGACCTCAGTACGAGTCTGTTATTGGTTCTTGCCCTGCTGTTTGTATTGTTTTACGAAGCGATCAACGGTTTCCACGACACGGCCAACGCGGTTGCGACGGTCATCTATACCCGTGCCATGCGTGCCCAGCTTGCTGTGGTCATGGCAGGCGTATTCAACTTCCTTGGCGTGCTGCTCGGTGGATTGAGTGTCGCTTACGCTATTGTTCATATGCTTCCCACCGACCTGCTGTTAAATGTGGGATCGGCACACGGTCTCGCCATGGTGTTTTCTATGCTGCTGGCGGCGATTATCTGGAACCTCGGCACCTGGTATCTCGGTCTGCCGGCCTCCAGCTCCCATACGCTGATCGGCGCCATTATCGGTATCGGTCTGACTAACGCCCTGATGAGCGGCACCTCGGTCGTTGATGCCCTCAACATCCCGAAAGTGCTGAATATCTTCCTTTCTCTGATCCTGTCGCCGATCATCGGCCTGGTGATTGCGGGTGGCTTAATCTTTATTCTGCGCCGCTACTGGAGCAGCACCAAAAAGCGTGCGCGTATTCATATGACGCCTGCTGACCGTGAGAAGATCGACGGCAAGAAGAAGCCGCCGTTCTGGACCCGTATTGCCCTGATTGTATCGGCAATCGGTGTCAGCTACTCGCACGGGGCAAACGACGGCCAGAAAGGCATTGGTCTGATCATGCTGGTCCTGATTGGCGTGGCTCCGGCGGGGTTCGTGGTCAACATGAATGCCTCCGGTTACGACATCACGCGCACCCGCGATGCGGTCAATCACCTGGAGCAATATTATCAGCAGCATAGCGCCTCGCTGACGCATATCATCCAGATGGCACCGCCAAAACTGCCGACACCGGAAGAAGTGCCGGCCACCAGCCCGCAGGAGTTCCACTGTGACAGCGCCCGCGCGCTGCAGGCGGTTCAGCGTGCTCAGGGACTGCTGAATAACCTGCAGAGCTACGATCAGCTGACGGTTGAACAGCGCGGTCAGATGCGTCGTCTGCTGCTCTGCATCTCCGACACTGCCGACAAGGCGGCGAAACTGCCGGAGACCACGCCCGATGACAAACGCTTCCTCGGTAAGCTGAAAAGCGACCTGCTCGGCACCATCGAGTATGCGCCGGTCTGGATCATTATGGCTGTGGCACTGGCGCTGGGCACCGGCACCATGATTGGCTGGCGTCGTGTCGCCACCACCATTGGTGAAAAAATCGGTAAAAAAGGCATGACCTACGCGCAGGGCATGTCAGCTCAGGTGACGGCCGCGCTGTCGATTGGCGTCGCCAGCTACACTGGTATGCCGGTTTCGACCACGCACATCCTCTCCTCATCCGTTGCCGGTACCATGCTGGTTGACGGTGGCGGATTGCAGAGCCGGACCATCAAGAACATCGCGATGGCGTGGGTCTTCACCCTGCCGGTCTGTATTGTGCTGTCAGGTTCGCTCTACTGGATTGCGTTAAAACTGGTGTAATGCCAGCTAAAAAGGGCGACTCCGGTCGCCCTTTTTTAATGCCAGATCGCCAGCGCCACCAGGCTGATAATGACCAGTCCGCACAGCGCGCTGGTCAGAATAAACTGCCCCCGCACCCGCTCGCAGCGCCGGATAAATTCATCGTCATGATGGTCGAGATAGCGCTTAGCCCAGATATAGGTCACCAGCCTCACCTGCTTGCTCGGCTGACCGTGAGAGGTAAAAAAGCCCGCGCCGTCGACATACTGATAGAGCAGTGGATCGCACCCCCGTAATACCGCCAGCAGTGCGCGCAGAGATGAAAAATAGCGCGCCATATTCACGATGCATACCACACAAAGCGCCCAGAAAAGCGCAACCGTGCTGATCATATTCTCCCCCTCCCGACTGGCGGCGCAGTCGCTGACCCAGCGATAAATCCCTGAGCAAACCTGCCGTCATCACCAGCCACTGAATCACCGGACTGCGAAAGTTTTCGACCCCCTGAGCGGCTGCGAATCGGACCGCCTTTTTTCAGTGTAGGAGAAATCTTTACGTTTTTTCCAACGATGATTTTCGTTCGGCGCGAGTAAATCCGGCACAGCCTTGATCTTATTCACAAGCCAGACGGCAACCACAGCATTTACGGTGAGAGAAGACTATACTCAGGGCATAACTACATCACCTGCAACGCAGGCAGACACTTTGGTGGCGCTCATCGCCCGCTCGCGCAAGGGATTTCGCTCAGCTGTGACGCGGCAGGAACACCGGATGCCATCCTTAATCTCGCGAAAGGAGTTTTATCATGGCTTATAAACATATCCTGATTGCAGTAGACCTTTCCCCCGAAAGTCAGTTACTGGTGGATAAGGCCGTTTCGCTGGCTCGCCCGTACGATGCCCGCATTTCCCTGATTCACGTCGACGTGAACTACTCCGACCTTTACACCGGTCTGATCGACGTTAACCTGGGGGATATGCAGAAGCGTATCTCGGAAGAGACGCACACTGCCCTGAAAGGGTTATCAGAGGCAGCCGGTTATCCGATCAGTGAAACCCTGAGCGGCAGCGGCGACCTGGGTCAGGTTCTGGTCGATGCCATTAAGAAGTATGACGTTGATCTGGTGGTCTGCGGTCATCATCAGGATTTCTGGAGCAAGCTGATGTCTTCGGCCCGTCAGCTGATTAACACGGTGCATATCGATATGCTGATTGTGCCGCTGCGCGATGCCGACGACGAATAAATCCTTTTCTGAAAGCCGGCGTCAGCCGGCTTTTCTCTGTCGTCTCTTTCAGGTTCTGCCCGGCCCCCCGCATTTATCCGCTTCATTTCGCTTATCTGAACATCATATTAAAACCGGCGTTACATTAATGAATTATTGATTCGCTAATGCGAATCGTTTTATTACATGCAGCGCGCTGTTTATCACAATTTTACTATGGGCAACCTTTTTTCCATTCGCTATCTTTCGCCTGCTCTCTGATCTGTTTGCATCAGAGAGAGCAGGAAAAAAATAAACTGATCTATTCAATCAATAAGGACATTAACAATGAGAGAAATTAACGAGAAAGAAATTGCGGCGGTAAGCGGTGCCGGTCTGCCTGAATTTCTGGGTGACGTGAACAGCGCACTGACGGACGTTTCGGGCTTACTGGACAGCGCCCTGACGTCGCTGAAAGAAAGCACCGGATTCGGAGCGCGAGTGAGTCTGACCTTCAGAGCCCTGGGCCTGAACGTGGCCAAAAGCTTTCTGACCGCCTTTTCCGGCTTTCTGGCGACTATATCGGCCTGATCTCCTTTCATCCTGTTTGTAGAATAACGCAAACAGGAGAGGCTATAGCATGCCTGAAATCTTATCAGGCATGCTTTTTAAACAGCAACGGCATCGCCACTCGCGCTGACATGCGTTATTCGCTGAGCGGGGGATAAATATCAAAGCGATGACTTTTAGTCACTACGGCGGCCTGCGTCACCACATCCGCCAGCGGCGGCGCATAGTCTGGCCGTTTCACCACAATGCGTTTTCTGGCCAGCCGGCGGGCAGGTTCCAGTAACGCATCCGCATCCTCATCCGGCCCCACCAGCGACTGAAAGACCCGCATCTCCTTTTTCACCAGCGCACTTTTCTGGCGATGGGGATACATCGGATCGAGATACACGACGTCAGGCGGTGGCGTAATATCACCCAGTGCCTGGGCACTGGCCGCATGAATCAGCGTCAGCCGCTCGCGCAGCCAGGGACCGATTTCCGCATCCTGATAGCCACGCTGCAGACCATCTTCCAGCAGTGCTGCCACCACCGGATGGCGCTCCAGCATCCGTACCCGGCAGCCCAGCGCCGCCAGCACAAACGCATCGCGTCCCAGACCGGCGGTCGCATCGACCACATCCGGCAGATAACTGCCTTTGATGCCGACCGCTTTGGCGACGGCTTCACCGCGTCCTCCGCCGAAACGACGGCGATGGGCCATGGCGCCGGTGACGAAATCAACAAAAATACCGCCCAGCTTTGGCTCATCCCGCTTACGCAGTTCAAGGTGGGTCGCGGTCTGCACCAGCGCCAGCAGCGCGGTGTCATCCTGCTCCAGCTGCCAGCGCTGCGCTAAACGTGACAAGGCGCCGTCTCCGGCGCCTGATTCATCGAGCAAACAGATTTTCACGAACCGACTTATCCCTGAATGCCGTAATGTTCCAGCATCGCATCGAGCTGCGGCTCACGGCCACGGAAGCGCTTAAACAGCTCCATCGGCTCTTCCGAACCGCCGCGCGTCAGGATGTTATCCAGGAACGACTGGCCGGTTTCGCGGTTGAAGATCCCCTCCTCTTCAAAACGGGAATAGGCATCCGCCGCCAGCACGTCCGCCCACAGATAGCTGTAGTAACCTGCCGCATAGCCGCCCGCAAAGATGTGGCTGAAGGCGTGCGGGAAACGGCCCCATTCCGGACCAGGCACCACCGCCACGCGGCTTTTCACTTCGCGCAGGGTTTCCAGAATCTGCGCGCCTTTTTCCGGGTTGAATTCGGTATGCAGACGGAAATCGAACAGGCCGAACTCCAGCTGACGCAGGATAAACAGCGCGGCCTGATAGTTCTTCGCCGCCAGCATTTTATCCAGCAGGGCTTTCGGCAGCGGTTCGCCGGTCTCATAGTGTCCGGAGATAAATGCCAGCGCATCCGGCTCCCAGCACCAGTTTTCCATAAACTGGCTTGGCAGTTCGACCGCATCCCATGGCACACCGCTGATACCGGACACGCCAGGCGCTTCGATGCGGGTCAGCATGTGGTGCAGACCGTGACCGAACTCATGGAACAGGGTAATCACTTCGTCATGGGTGAAGAGCGCAGGTTTCCCCTTCACCGGACGGTTAAAGTTACAGGTCAGATAGGCGACCGGCTTCTGCAGGGTGCCATCGGCTTTACGCATCTGACCCACGCAGTCATCCATCCAGGCGCCGCCACGTTTGTGTTCGCGGGCATAGAGGTCGAGATAGAAGCTGCCGCGCAGTTCGCCGGTTTCATCGAACAGATCGTAGAACTTCACGTCAGGATGATAGACCTCAACGTCGTTACGCTGCTTCGCACTGATGCCGTAGATGCGTTTGACCACTTCAAACAGGCCAGCGACCGCACGCGCTTCAGGGAAGTAAGGGCGCAGCTGCTCATCGCTGATGGTATAGAGATGCTGCTTCTGCTTTTCCCCGTAATAGGTGAGATCCCACGGGTTCAGCTCTTCAACGCCATGCTCTTTTTTCGCGAAGGCGCGCAGCTGCTCCAGCTCTTTTTCCCCCTGCGGACGGGCGCGTTCGGCCAGGTCATTCAGGAAGTCGATCACCTGAGACGGGCTCTGGGCCATTTTGGTCGCCAGCGATTTGTCGGCGTAAGAGTCAAAGCCCAGCAGCTGTGCCAGCTCGTGACGCAGCGCCAGCTCTTCCGCCATGATCGGGCCGTTATCCCATTTCCCGGCGTTTGGCCCCTGATCGGAGGCGCGTGTCGCATAGGCGCGATACATCTCTTCACGCAGCGCCGCGTTGTCGCAGTAAGTCATCACCGGCAGATAGCTTGGGATATCCAGCGTCAGCAGCCAGCCCTCCTGCTCTTTGGCTTCGGCCTGCGCTTTCGCCGCCGCCAGCGCACTTTCTGGCATACCGGCCAGCTCACTTTCGTCGGTGATCAGTTTGCTCCAGCCCATGGTGGCATCCAGCACATTGTTGCTGTACGCCGAGCCCAGCTCGGAGAGGCGCGCGGCGATTTCGCCATAGCGCTGCTGCTTCTCTTTCGGCAGACCGATACCGGAAAGCTCAAAATCGCGCAGGGCGTTATCTACCGCTTTCTTCTGCGCCAGATCCAGGGTCGCGTACTGATCGCCCTCTTTCAGATCGCGATACGCCTGATACAGTCCCTCATGCTGACCCACCCAGGTGCTGTACTCCGACAGCAGCGGCAGCGTCTGCTCATAGGCTTCGCGCAGCTCCGGGCTGTTCTTCACGGCATTGAGATGGCTGACCGGCGAGAAGATACGGCTCAGGCGGTCATCCGTTTCAGCCAGCGGCTGAACCAGGTTATCCCAGGTGTAAGGCGCGCCGTGCGCCACGACTTTTTCAACTTCTGCGCGACACTGACTGAGCACTTCAGTCACAGCAGGCACCACATGTTCAGGCTGGATGGCAGAAAAAGGGGGAAGCGTAAAAGATGTCAGTAGCGGATTGGTCATAGCGCAGTCCTTTATGGATGTATGGGGCGCAGCGGGTCGCGCAACGCAATCTCAATAACATGCGGCTTAGTGTAGCGAAAATCAATGGCAGGCAGGATGAGGTGAGGAAGAAACCGCCGGATCGCGCGCCCCGATTTGTTGTCACGCTTCTGGCACATCGCCCGCCCATCCCTGATATAATCGCGGATTCTCATGCTTTTCCTGCGTCGGGTGCTGTGCGTCGTTCTGTGGGTAATACGTGAGGTAATAATTGGTACAAATTGATTTCCCATCGATTAAAACCTTATACATTCAACAGGATAAACAATGCTGAGTTATCGCCATAGCTTCCATGCTGGCAACCACGCCGACGTACTGAAGCACACCGTGCTGAGTCTGATCATTACGGCGCTGAAAGAGAAAGAGAAACCGTTCTTCTACCTGGATACTCACGCAGGCGCGGGCCGCTATCAGCTCAGCGGTGAACACGCCGAGCGCACCGGCGAATATCTGGAAGGCATCTCCCGCATCTGGCAGCAGCCCGATGCGCCTGAACTGCTGCAACCCTACTTTGATGCGATTGCTGCGCTGAACCGCAGTGGCACGCTGCGCTACTATCCCGGCTCGCCGCTGATTGCCCGTCACCTGCTGCGTGAAGATGACAAACTGCAGCTTACGGAACTGCACTCCAGCGACTACCCGCTGCTGCGTAACGAGTTCAGCAAAGATAAGCGCGCACGCGTCGATCGTGCCGACGGCTATCAGCAGCTGAAAGCGAAGCTGCCCCCGCTGTCGCGTCGTGGTCTGGTGCTGATCGACCCGCCATACGAGATGAAAAGCGATTATCAGGCGGTGGTGAAAGGCATTCAGGAAGGCCATAAGCGTTTCAGCACCGGTGTTTTTGCGCTGTGGTATCCGGTGGTGTTACGTCAGCAGATCAAACACATGCTGCGCGATCTGGAAGCCACCGGTATCCGCAATATCCTGCAGATTGAACTGGCGACCCGTCCTGACAGCGATCAGCGCGGCATGACCGCTTCCGGCATGATCGTGATTAACCCGCCGTGGAAGCTGGCGCAACAGATGGAAACCCTGCTGCCGTGGCTGCATCAGAAGCTGGTGCCCGCCGGAACCGGCCACGCGGTCGTGAACCAGATCGTACCTGAATAAGTGCGTCCGGCCTGATGTGGCTCCTGCTGGCCGGTGCGCTGGCCGCGCTGCAACCCGCCCGACGGCTGGCTCTCCTGCTGTTAGCGTTCGCCGTCGGAGTGGGGTTCTATCAGCATGTTCTGACGTGGCCGGTGCTGCCGCTGCTGGCCGGCACCGGGGTGCTGGCCGCGCTGCGTCTCTGGCATCCGGCCCCTTCGCGGCAGCACATCCTCAGCGAAGCCCTGCTGGTAGTGATTGCCGTGGGGTTATTTCTCCATCTGTTCCCCGGCTTTGATAATCCCCGCCAGGTTGATGAGGTGCGTGCTGGCGCGCAGAGCGTTCCTTTTAGTTTTTCCTTTAACTTCGATAAAGCCCTGGTTCCGTTTGTGCTGCTGGCCGCACTGCCCACCCTCTTCCGCGCCCCGGGCCATCCGCCGCGCTTTCGCTGGCTCAGTGCGCTGGCGTTATTCGCCGCGGTTCCGCTGCTGCTCGGTAGCGCCGTGCTGCCGGGCGGCCTGGCAATTGAGCCTCACTTTCCGCCGTGGCTGGGGGCGTTTGTGCTGGCGAATCTCTTCTTCGTTTCGCTGGCCGAAGAGGCGCTGTTCCGGGGTTATCTGCAACAGCGGCTGAGAGAGGCGCTGGGGGGGATGCCCGCGCTGCTGCTCAGCGCGCTGCTGTTCGGACTGGCGCACGCCCCCGGCGGCGTGCTGCTGGTGATTTTTGCCACCCTGGCGGGAGGATTGTACGGTCTGGCGTGGCACTGGAGCGGCCGCTTATGGCTGGCGACCCTCCTGCACTTTGCCCTGAACCTTACCCATCTGCTGCTGTTTACCTATCCCGCGCTGCAACACTAGACGGTGAAGACCGCCAGGTCGCTCGCCAGCTCGGTGCGGGGGAAAATCGTCTGGCACTCGGCCAGCAGGCGGCTCATATCCTTTGCCAGATAGCGGGAGCTGAAATGAGTGGCGATCAGCCGTTTTGCCCCGGCGCGCTTCGCCACGTCGGCCGCCTGCAGGGTAGTGGAGTGTCCGCGTCCGTTGGCTTTCTCCTCCATCGCCGCCTCCAGCGTGGTTTCATGCACCATCAGGTCAACATCCGCCGCCAGCTGCAACGCGACATCGGTCGGCGCCGTATCGCCAAAGATGGCCAGCTTTTTGCCCGGCGTCGACGGGCCGAGATAATCCGCGCCATTGACCACCCGCCCATCTTCCAGCGTCACGCATTCCCCCTGTTTCAGCTGCTGAAACCATGGCCCACGCGGAACCCCTTCCGCTTTCAGCCGCGCGGCATCGAGCAGGCCGGGTTTGTCGTGCTGCTCAATGCGATAACCAAAACACGCAACCGGGTGGTTCAGCGGCCAGGCACTGATCCGGAACTCGCCATCATCCAGCATCCAGTCCGCCTCAATCTCAACAATGCTCAGCGGATAGTCGGTGTAGGAGCCGCTGATCGCCAGCGCCGTTTCAACAAAGGTCTTTAAGCCTTTCGGGCCATAGACCGTCATCGGGGTGGTTAACCCGGCCATTGAGCGGCTGGTGAGCAGCCCCGGCAGACCAAAAATATGGTCGCCATGCAGATGGGTGATAAAAATCTTATCCAGCTTGCCCGGTTTCAGGCTGGAGCGCATAAACTGTAACTGCGTGCCCTCGCCGCAGTCGAACAGCCAGGTTTCCCCGCTCAGTGCGCGGGTGAAGGCGATGGCGGTGACGTTGCGTTGCAGGCTGGGCGCACCGCCGCCGGTGCCGAGAAAAGTAAGGTGCATGGTATGCTTCCCTGAAAGCGATGAAAAAACAGAACCCTATTACAATCATAGGCGCAATCTTTGCGTCATTTCGACCGACAGCGTTACACTCAACCCCAAATTTTTATGCAACCGGATGGATACTTCAATGACCCGACATTTCGACTATCTCGCCATTGGCGGCGGCAGCGGCGGCATCGCTTCAATTAACCGTGCGGCCATGTATGGCCAGAAATGTGCCCTGATTGAAGCCAAAGAGCTGGGCGGCACCTGCGTGAACGTAGGTTGTGTGCCGAAGAAAATCATGTGGCACGCCGCGCAAATCGCCGAAGCTATCCATCTGTACGGGCCGGATTATGGCTTCGATACCACCGTGAATCGCTTCGACTGGGCCACGCTGGTCAAAAACCGCAGCGCCTATATCGATCGTATCCACAACTCCTATGACAACGTGCTGGGTAAAAACAAAGTCGAAGTGATCAAAGGCTTTGCCCGGTTTGTCGATGCGCACAGCGTGGAAGTCAACGGCGAGATTATCACAGCCAGCCATATTCTGATCGCCACGGGCGGTCGCCCGGTTCACCCTTCGATTCCGGGTGCGGAGTACGGTATTGATTCTGATGGCTTCTTCGAGCTGGACGCCCTGCCAAAGCGCACCGCGGTGATCGGTGCGGGCTACATCGCGGTGGAGCTGGCCGGTGTGGTGAACGCGCTGGGATCGGAAACCCATCTGTTCGTGCGTAAACACGCGCCGCTGCGCAGCTTTGATCCCCTGCTCAGCGAGACGCTGGTAGAAGTGATGAACAGCGAAGGGCCGATGCTGCATACCGAAGCCGTTCCGAAAGCCGTGATTAAAAACGAAGATGGCAGCCTGACGCTGCAGCTGGAAAACGGCAGCGACTACACCGTGGACTGCCTGGTCTGGGCGATTGGTCGTGAGCCTGAAACGGACAATCTCAATATTCAGGCCGCGGGCGTGGCGCTGGATGAGAAAGGCTACATCCGCGTCGATAAGTTCCAGAACACCAATGTGTCAGGCGTTTACGCCGTGGGTGATAACACTGGTGCGGTTGAACTGACCCCGGTGGCGGTGGCTGCGGGCCGTCGCCTCTCTGAGCGTCTGTTTAACAACAAGCCGGACGAGCATCTCGACTACAGCAATGTCCCGACCGTGGTGTTCAGCCATCCGCCGATTGGCACCGTCGGTCTGACAGAGCCGCAGGCGCGTGAACAGTATGGCGACGATCAGGTGAAGGTCTACAAATCGTCGTTTACGGCGATGTACACCGCCGTGACGCAGCATCGCCAGCCTTGCCGCATGAAGCTGGTCTGTGTGGGTGCCGATGAGAAGATTGTCGGGATTCACGGTATCGGATTCGGCATGGATGAGATGCTGCAGGGCTTCGCCGTGGCGCTGAAAATGGGTGCGACGAAGAAAGACTTCGACAACACCGTGGCGATCCACCCGACCGCAGCGGAAGAGTTTGTGACCATGCGTTAATCTGTGCCCGAAGCCAGAAACAGAACAGGCGACTCTGGTCGCCTGTTTTTGGCCCGGAGTCAGGTCACAGCCTGTCCGGGAAGTGCAGCTACGCACCGCGCCTGTGCAACTCAGCTCACGCGATCCAGCCAGCGCACATAGGCCTGATCCCACAACGCCGCCGGCGTTCCCGCTTTGCCCAGACCAAATCCATGCCCGCCTTTGCTGATCTGAATCAGCTCAACCGGCACACGATTACGCCGACAGGTGTCGCGCATCAGCTCGGTGTTAAACGGGTTGGAGGTGTGATCGTCTTCCGCCTGCGCCAGGAAGGTTGGCGGGTAGCGCCGGGTCACAAAGTTCTGCACTGACCAGTTTGCCTCATCCTGTGGGGTGGCATTTTTGCCGACCATCATCAGATGCGTGCTGGTGTGCTGATAGGGCGCTTCCAGCGTAATGACCGGATAGATCAGGCCCACGCTGTCGACGGCGGGCACCACTTCATCCAGCGGGTCGATGGCCGGATAGGATTCAAAGTCCGGGCGCGCCGCCGCCAGCCCCAGCAGATGGCCACCGGCCGAGAAGCCCAGCACATGCACCTTACGCTCAAAAGATCGCACCAGCCGGATAGCACGCTGCGCATCCTGCAGCGGAGCCAGCCGCCCCGCCTGCCACTTCTCATGCGGCAGCCGGTAGCTGAGCACGTAGGCGGTGTAGCCATTGGCGTTCAGCCAGCGCGCCACCGGCCAGGCTTCGCGCCCCATGCCGATCCAGCGATAGCCGCCGCCTGCGGCGATCAGCACCGCTTCGCCGTTGGGATTTTCCGGTTTGAAACGCTGGATCGCCGGGCTGACGATATTGGACCACGAACCGGTGCTGTTAATGTGCAGCTGGCCCGACGGGCCACCGCCGCCGGGCGGGTCGTCCGGCCAGAGGGGAATAATGTCATCGCGGGCAAATAATTTGCCGGTGGTCATGGAGAGCCCAAGCGCTCCCGTGCCGAGAATAAAGCGTCGACGCGTAATCATAGTGCCTGTTAAGTGATGCCAGTAAGAGAGCAGACCGTTGCGGTGTGCTGCAAAAGAATCAACAGATGCAAGTCTGGTGCCAGACGCTGGCGATTATGTACGCAATGCCGGGTGAAAAGCCATAAAAAAACGCGCCCCGCAGGCGCGTTTTATACCGTGCGGCCCGGTTAATCTTCCTGCTGGAACTGCGCCATCACAGCCTGCTCACACTGCTGTTCGTTAACGCGTAGTTTGGCGCGTTCATCGTCACCCAGCTGCAGCCAGGCACTGGCAACTTCCCGCGCCGATTCTTCATCAAATTCGGGCTGATTCATCGCCGATGAGGATTTACTGCGCGCCACGTCAGATTTCATCTGCTCCACATATTGATCCGCGCTGGCGACCTTTTTTTCACTGCTGACGATGTGACACAGCTGACTGGCGTAGACATTCTGTTCGGTGTCAGCGTCGTCCGCCGCCAGCGCGCTGCCGGAGGCGAGCAGGCTCAGCAGGATAATCTGGGTTACTTTCATTCTTCACTCCTGTTTGTTCGGATTAAACTTTGCGCTGAAGGGCTTCGATGCGCTTCTGACGCCAGTTCAGCAGCGGCGACACGGTGGTGCCGTGGACAACCACGCTACAGACCACCAGCGTTAACGCCATATTCGTCATGATTTCCATCTGCGGGCCTTCCATGCCGTGCGTCCAGGCATAGGCAATATAGTTCAGGCTGCCGATTCCGCGGATGCCCAGCCAGCCAATCAGCAGACGCTGACCCAGCGGCAGCCCGGCGCGCAGCGTGACCAGCCAGACGGCCAGCGGACGCACCACCACAAACAGCACCAGGCCCAGCAGCACACCGTAGATATTCCAGTGCTGTGCCAGCGTCACGCCCAGCACCACCATCATGCCAGCCGCCAGCAGACGTTCAATAGTATCGCCAAAAGAGAGGGCGTCGCCTACTACAAACCCAATCGACTTCACCATATTGTTATTGCCCTGGTGCGCCAGCCGCTTATTGGGATTGACCAGCGCCTCAGAGGGGAGAACCCGTTCATCATCAGAGAGATCCTCCGGCTGATGACGGCGAAACACCCCCAGCTCGGCACGGCGTAGCCCCAGTCCGGCGGCAAAGGCGGCCAGGAAGCCGGAGGCGCCCAGCCACTCCACCAGCGAATAACTCAGCGCGATCAGCGCCAGTGCGAGGAAATCATTGGGGGCCACATCGCCGTTGGCATTGCGCAGCCGGGTCGTCAGCACACCGATCATCTGCCCCATGACAAAGCCGATAAGCAGCCCGGCGCCAATCGCCCAGATCACCTCGACCGCGCCCCAGTGAGCCAGCATCCCGCCGCTCAGGCTCTCGCCATTGAACAGCAGCAGCGCCAGCACCAGCAGCGGCAGCGCGGAGCCGTCGTTCATGCCCGCTTCGCTGGAGATTGCCACCCGCAACGAGTCATCATCCTGCGCATCGTTTACCGAGATGAGGCTGGCCAGCACCGGATCTGTCGGCGCGACAATGGCACCAAACGCCAGCGCAACCGGCCAGTCTAATCCCACCAGGAAATGGGCCAGCAGGGTCATTGCCGCCACGGTCAGCAGCATGGCGGGAAAGGCGAGTTTCAGCCCGGTGTGCCAGCAGTTATTCTGTAACGGCAGACGCAGCTTGAGTCCGGTGATAAACAGCGAGGCGGCCATGGTGATTTCGGTAATGTGGGCCACGGCTTCGGAATGGGTGACGATATCGATGTGGACCACATCAAACGCCCACGGGCCGCACAGTATGCCCGCGATAAGAAACAGACCAAATGAGGTGACTGGCCCCCGGTGAATCCAACCGGAAGCCAGCGACATCAGCAGCAGAAGGCCGCCCGTCGCTGCTGTCCAGGCTAAAAAGTTCATAATGCTCCAGCTTATTTCGGGTTTATCAATAAGCCTGGCACATTTTTTGAAGGGCGAGACGATCAGTTTTTCAGGTGGCGACTGGCGAAGCGCACCGCCAGCGCGGCCGCCCCGGCTAAGGTAGAGAGCGCAACCACCCCATTCCAGCCCCAGTGCGCCAGCGCCAGGCTGCCCAGTGCCGCCCCGCTGGCCATACCGATAAACACCACGGTGAACAGCAGCGCATTGAGGCGACTGCGTGCTTCAGGTGCCAGGCCATAGACCAGCGTCTGGTGCGCGACCAGCGTGGCCTGCACGCCCAGATCAAAGCCAATGGTACAGATAACAATCAGCGCCAGCTGCGCCGGGACAGGCAGCACGGGCAGCAGGAACATCAGCGCAAAAGAGAGCGTCACCAGGGCGGCACCGGCCTGGGTGACCCGCGCCGGGCCGATGCGATCGGCAAAGCTGCCCGCCAGCGGGGCCGCCATCGCCCCCGCCGCCCCGGCTAAGCCAAAGGCCCCGGCCACGGCGCTGTCCAGATGAAAGCGATCGCTGAGCATTAACGCCAGCGTCGACCAGAAGGCGCTGAAGCCTACCGACAGCAGTCCCTGAGCCAGAGCGGCACGGCGCAGCGTCTGGTGGTGACGCCACAGATGCACCAGCGACAGCAACAGGCGCGGATAGCTTACGGTGGTGCCCGGCGTAAAGCGTGGCAGCACCCGCCTGAGCGTCAGCGTAATCAGCAGCACCGACAGCGCCGCAATCAGATACATAGTGCGCCAGCCGAAATACTCCGCCACCACGCCACTGACGACCCGCGACAGCAGAATCCCCACCAGCAGGCCGGTCATCACCGTGCCGACCGTTTTACCCCGGCTGCGTTCCGGAGCCAGCGCCGCCGACGCCGGGACAATATCCTGCGCCACGGTGGCGGTCAGGCCGGTCACAAAGCTGGCGATCAGCAGCGCGCTGAGCCCCGCGGAAAAGCCACACAGCAGCAGTGCGGCGACCAGCAGCAGGCCCTTGATAAAGATAATCGTGCGCCGGTCATGGCGATCGCCCAGCGGGGCCAGCAGCAGGATGCCCAGCGCATAGCCCGCCTGCGTCAGCATCGGCACCATGCCGACCGCGCCGATGCCCGCACTGAACTGTTTACTGATGATATCCAGCATCGGCTGACTGTAGTAAATCGACGCCACGCTGAGCCCGGCCCCGGCGGCCAGGGTGAAGACCAGCGGAGCGGAGAGCGGTTCGTTTCGGGTTGGGTTTTCTATTGCTGACATGGTGTCATCCTCATCATTTCGTGCCGCTATTTAAGCGCATTGCGGTTATACGCGGTAGACTGACGTCAGGCAAAACCGTTATGCGTGGAGCGTATGAATTATTCCAGTGGCAGCGACCGCATCGAACTGATGCAGACTTTTATCCGTATTGTTGAGAGCGGCAGCCTCTCCGCCGCTGCGGCACAGCTCGGCACCACCCAGCCTACCGTCAGCCGGCGGCTGCAAATCCTGGAGCAGCGGCTCGGGCTGAAGCTCATTCTGCGCACGACCCATGCGCTGAAGCTCACCGATGATGGCGAACGCTGCTACGCCCAGGCGCGCCAGCTGCTGGCCACGTGGCATGCGCTGGAAGATGAGCTGACCGGGGCCAGTGACGATCCCATCGGCACGCTGCGGGTTCGCGCCCCGCACGCCTTTGGTCAGGATCAGCTGATCGATCCCCTGGTGGACTATCTGCACCGATTTCCCCGACTCAATATAGAGTGGATGCTGAATGACCGCACACCCGACTTCATCGCGGAGAATGTGGACTGTGCCATTCAGGTCGGCGCGCCCAGCGATCCGTCGGTCGTGGCGGTTCTGCTGGCAGAAGTGCCGCGTTTCGTGGTGGCGGCGCCGCGCCTGCTGGACCAGTTTCCGCCGATTGAGCGGGTGGAACAGCTGGGCGATCTGCCGTGGCTGGCGCTCACCAGCTTCTACCGTAATGAAGTGGCGTTGCAGAAAATAGATGACGGCCAGCCGCTGAACCTGCCGATTATGCCGCGGCTGAGCAGCGACAGCCTTTACGCCGTGCGTAAAGCGGCACTGGCCGGCATGGGGGCGGCGATTGTCTCATCGTGGGCGGTGCAGGAGGATCTGGCGGAGGGCAAACTGATTCAGCTGATGCCCGCGTGGCAGGCCCCGCCGCTGCCGGTGTGGCTGACCTATCCGTGGGCGAGTTACTACCCGGCCAGGCTGCAACACTTCTTTGCCATGATCAAAGAGGTGATGCCGCAGCTGACCGGCACCCGTCCGGCCTCACAACCGGCCCGCTCAGACAGGGCGGTGTAACGGCGGAGACAGCTAGCGGATTTGGGCAGGGAGACGCGGGAGGAGGAGGCAGAGCAGGCGCCCGCATCAGCGGCGCGCCGGAAGGGGAATGCGTTACTTTTTATCGTAGCGTGACAGCTTATCGAGCCAGCCCATGACAAAGGCGGAGAGCACGAAGGTCAGGTGGATAATCACGTACCACATCAGCTTATCATTATCGACGTTGCGCGCTTCCATAAACACCCGCAGCAGGTGAATTGAAGAGATGGCGACAATAGAGGCGGCCACTTTGTTCTTCAGTGAGCCGGAGTCCATCTTGCCCAGCCAGCTCAGCTTCTCTTTGTCTTCGTCGATATCGAGCTTCGAGATAAAGTTCTCATAGCCTGACAGCATCACCATCACCAGCAGACCGCCAACCAGCGTCATATCGACCAGCGACAGCAGCAGCAGGATCAGATCGTTTTCCGCAATGCTGAAAATGTTGGGCAGCAGGTGGACTATTTCCTGGAAAAATTTAATCGTCAGCGCCAGCAATCCCAGCGAAAGTCCAATGTAAACCGGGGCCAGCAACCAGCGCGATGCATACATCAGGTTTTCGGTAAAACGTTCCATACAATCCCACACGTAATCAGACAGGTCCGGGAGTATAACCGATTCACTGTGAAGTTATTTCAGCTCGTCGTCAGAAATTTCCGGAACCGGCGGCAGGGGAAGCGAGAGACGAAAGGCCGCGCCGCCTTCGGTCCGATTCTCCGCCCAGATCTGGCCGCCGTGGCTCTCAATGATGGTTTTACATATCGCCAGCCCCAGCCCGACGCCCGGTACGGCAGACTCCTTATCACCGCGCGAAAACTTATCGAATATCCGGCTTAAGTCCCCTTCAGCGATGCCCGGCCCGCCATCCCAGACCGAGATCTCCAGCCGGTTTGCGGCACGCCACGCCCGGATGCCGCGCGGCGCACAGTTACCGGCATACTTCAGGCTGTTTTCAATCAGGTTAGTGAAGACCCGCTCCAGCAGTGTGCTGTCGCCTTTGATCAGCACGATATCGTCCGGCAGGTCGAGCTGCACCTCATGCCCTTTCAGCGACGGCGCCATGCTGCTCAGCGCCCCGCCAATCACCTCCTCCAGCGCCAGCCACTCTTCACGCAGATTGAGGCCGCCCGACTGAATGCGCGCCATATCCAGCATATTGCTGACCAGCCGGATGGTACTCAGCGTCTGCTCGCGGATCTGGCTGGCCTGCGGCACATATTTTGAGTTGTCGCTGGCCAGGTCGAGCATCAGCATTTCCGCCTGACCAAACAGCACGGTCAGCGGGGTGCGCAGATCGTGTGACAGGGCGGACAGCAGCGCATTACGCAGCTGTTCCCGCTCCGCCGAGAGCCGCGATGCCGCCTCGCTGTGCGACAGCGCCATCCGCTCCAGCGCGTTAGCAATCAGCACCGTGAAGGTTTCCACCAGCCGCTGCTGTTCAGGGATCATCAGCTGACGCAGATTCTGCGGCTCCACCACCAGCAGGCCCCGGCAGTGCCCGCCGCTTTTCAGCGGCAGGATCTGATAAGGCACCGCCGGTAACGTATCGGTGCCCGCCCCCGCCGGCTGGCCTTTGCTGTAGCTCCACTTCGCGATAGCGCGGTCCGGTTCGCTGGCCGGTAACGCCTCACCGACCGGCTGCAGTTCGCCCTGCTCATCCGGCAGCAGCAGCAGGCAGCGCGCCTGCAGGGTGGCATCCAGCACCCGCTGGCTGGTCGCCGCGATATCCTGCGGCGTTAAGGCGCTGCCCAGCGATTTCGCCATCTCATAGAGCTGTCGCGCACGCTGTTCGCGGTAGCGTGCCACCCGCGCCTGATAGCGGACGCCCGCCGTGAGATTGCCGACGATGACCCCGACCGCCAGCATCACACCAAAGGTGACCAGATATTGCAGGTCGGAGACCGCCACCGTGCCGGTGGGGGCCACAAAGAAGAGGTCGAAGGCGACGATATTCATCACCGTGGCGATCACCGACGGCCAGCGCCCGTAGCGCAGCGCCACGATCACCACCGCCAGCAGGTAGATCATCACGCAGTTGGCGGGATCGAAGTTGATCAGCACCGACTGCCCGGCGGCGGTAACGGCGATGCAGAGCACCAGCGCCATCATCACGCCACGCAGCTGAATCCGCCATTTATCGCTGGTCGGGCGGCCATCCGGCAGCGGATGCGGCGCATCCTTCAGCGGTTCATCCAGCGCCACCACCAGCAGGTCGAGATCCGGCCCCAGCTGGCCGAGCCGCTCGGCAAAACTGTCACGCCGCCAGCGCCGCAGCGGACGGCGGCCGGTGACGATTTTGCCCAGATTATGTTCGCGCGCGTAGCCCAGCACCGCTTCGGCTTCATCCGGCTCGGAGAGGGTGGCGGTTTCCGCCCCCAGCTCCTGCGCCAGCTGCAGCGTGCGCAGAATCGCCCGCCGCCGTCCTTCCGGCAGCCGGTGAAGACGGGGCGTTTCAACATAGACCGCATGCCATTCACTGCCAAGACGCGCCGCCAGCCGGGCGGCCGTGCGCACCAGCTTCTCACTGCCGCTGTCGTCGCCGATGCAGAGCAGAATGGCGTCGCGGGTGTGCCAGACGCGATCCCGCCCCTGCTGATCGCGCCAGGCGCGCATCTGGTCATCCACCCGATCGGCGGTGCGGCGCAGGGCCAGCTCACGCAGCGCGAACAGGTTACCTTTGCGGAAAAAGTTTTCGATAGCGCGCTCTGCCCGGTCACCGATGTAGACCTTGCCCTCTTTCAGCCGCTGACGCAGATCGTCGGGCGGCAGATCGACCAGCACCACCTCATCGGCGCTGTCGAAAAAGGGATCGGGCACGGTTTCGCGCACCTGAATGCCGGTGACGCCCCCGACCACATCGTTGAGGCTCTCAAGATGCTGCACGTTGACGGTGGTCAGCACGTCGATGCCCGCTTCAAGCAGCTCTTCGATGTCCTGCCAGCGCTTGGGATGGCGCGAGCCCTGCACGTTGGTGTGCGCCAGCTCATCCATCAGGATCACCGCCGGATGGCGAGCCAGTGCCGCATCGAGATCGAACTCCGCATGACGCGAGCGACCGGTCGCACGACGCGGCAACAGGGGTAATCCCGTCAGCAGCTGCGCGGTTTCCGGCCGTTCATGGGTCTCCACCACGCCGATCAGCACATCCAGACCCTGCGCGCGCAGCCGCTGCGCCTCCTGCAGCATGGCGTAGGTTTTGCCCACACCGGCACAGGCACCAAAGTAGATTTTCAGCTGCCCGCGATGGGTTTCGCGGTTAGCCTGTAGCAGCGCGTCGGGATCGGGACGCTGGGGTTCGTGATTCATAGCTTCCTTAATGGCATAACAGAAACACCCTTACAGATCGTTGAGCGCCATATTGAGCTGCAGCACATTGACCGTCGGCGAGCCGAGGAATGGCATCAGCGGACGGTGCGTCTGCTGGTCGATCAGCGCCTCGACCTGCGCCAGCGGCAGCTTCCGGCTGGCGGCGATGCGCGGTGCCTGCCATAACGCGGCGTCAGTTGAGATATCCGGGTCCAGCCCGCTGGCTGAGGTGGTGACCAGCTCAACCGGCACTGCGGCAGGTGCCTGCGGATTGGCGGCCCGCAGCGCCGCGACGCGCTCCGCGACGGCTTTGTCCAGCGCCGGGTTACTGGCTGCCAGATTGCTGCCCCCTGAGGCCAGCGGATTATCGGGTTTGTCGCTGGTGGCTGAAGGGCGGCCCCAGAAATAACCGGGCTGCGTGAAGTTCTGACCAATCAGCGCGGATCCACGCACCACGCCATCCTCCTCCAGCAGCGATCCATTCGCCTGCGCCGGAAACAGCCACTGCGCCAGGCTGGTCGTGAGGAAAGGATAAACCACGCCGGTGACCAGGGTAAGCAGTAACAACAGTAAAATTGCCGGACGTAACTGACTCATTTTTTGCTCCTCAGGCCATGCCTGATAACACTAACAGCAGATCGATAGCTTTGATGCCGACAAACGGCACCAGCAGGCCGCCCAGCCCATAAATCAGCAGGTTGCGGCGCAGCAGCGCAGCGGCACTCAGTGGCCGGTAGCTGACGCCTTTCAGGGCCAGCGGGATCAGAAAGACAATCACCAGAGCGTTGAAGATCACCGCTGAGAGGATTGCGCTGGCGGGCGAGTGCAGCTGCATGACGTTGAGCATGTTGAGCTGCGGATAGGTCGCCGCAAACGCCGCCGGGATGATCGCAAAATATTTCGCCACGTCGTTGGCGATACTGAAGGTGGTCAGCGAACCGCGCGTCATCAGCATCTGTTTACCGATGTGCACCACTTCCAGCAGCTTGGTCGGGTTCGAGTCGAGGTCGACCATGTTGCCCGCCTCTTTCGCCGCCTGCGTACCGGAGTTCATCGCCACCGCCACATCGGCCTGTGCCAGCGCAGGCGCATCGTTGGTGCCGTCGCCGGTCATCGCGACCAGACGCCCTTCCGCCTGATACTGGCGGATCAGCGCCAGCTTCGCTTCCGGCGTCGCCTCAGAGAGAAAATCATCCACGCCCGCTTCCGCCGCAATCGCTGCCGCCGTCAGCGGGTTATCGCCGGTGATCATCACGGTTTTGATGCCCATCTTGCGCAGCTCGGCAAAGCGCTCTTTGATGCCGCCTTTTACGATATCCTTCAGCGCCACCACGCCCAGCACGTTTGCGCCCTCGGCGACGACCAGCGGGGTGCCCCCGGTGCGCGCCACCTCTTCGACCTGGGCATTCACCTCGGCCGGGAAACGGCCATGACTGGCTTCGATGTGGCGACGCACCGCATCCACCGCCCCTTTACGGATCAGCCGGTCCTGCACGTTGACGCCGCTCATGCGGGTCTGCGCCGAGAAGGGAATAAAGGTGGCCCCCATGCTGCTGAGATCGCGTTCACGCAGATTAAACTGCTGTTTAGCCAGCACCACGATGCTGCGGCCCTCCGGCGTCTCATCGGCCAGCGACGCCAGCTGCGCCGCGTCGGCCAGCTGCTCTTCGCTGACCCCCGGCGCGGGCAGGAACTGCGTCGCCTGACGGTTACCCAGGGTGATGGTGCCGGTTTTATCCAGCATCAGCACATCCACATCGCCTGCGGCCTCGACGGCACGGCCGCTGGTGGCGATGACGTTAGCGCCCAGCATCCGGCTCATCCCCGCCACCCCAATCGCTGACAGCAGGCCACCAATCGTGGTCGGGATCAGACAGACCAGCAGCGCCACCAGCACCGTAACGCTGACCGGCGTTCCGCCCCAGGCCGAGAAAGGCCAGAGCGTCACGGTCGCCAGCAGGAAGACGATAGTCAGCGAAACCAGCAGGATGGTCAGGGCAATCTCGTTTGGCGTTTTGCGACGCTTCGCACCTTCCACCATGGCGATCATCCGGTCGAGGAAGGTTTCACCCGGGTTGGCGCTGCAGGTGATCACCAGCCAGTCAGAGAGAATACGGGTCCCGCCGGTCACGGAGGCAAAGTCCCCGCCCGACTCGCGGATCACCGGGGCGGACTCGCCGGTAATGGCGCTCTCATCCACCGAGGCCCCGCCCTCCAGCACTTCACCGTCGCAGGGAATGATGTCGCCCGCTTCCACCAGCACCGCGTCGCCTTTGCGCAGCTGATCGGCGGCCACCTGCTGCCATTCTGCGCCATAGCGCGCCGCTGACAGTTTTTTGGCAAAGCTGGTCTTTTTCACCCCTTTCAGGCTGCTCGCCTGGGCCTTACTGCGCCCCTCTGCCAGCGCCTCCGCCAGATTGGCGAACAGCACGGTAAACCAGAGCCAGAGCGCAATCGCTCCGGTAAAACTGGCGCTGCCGTCGATCCGGCCCGCCAGCATCGCCAGCGCCAGCAGCGAGGTCAGGATGCTGCCGAGGTAGACCACAAACATCACCGGGTTACGGAACTGCACCCGGGGATCGAGCTTTTTCACCGCATCCCAGGCTGAGGTGCGCAGCAGCGCTGCGTCAAATAACGCCTGTTGTTGACGACTCATGAGGATTGTCCCTGAACAAGTTGCAGATGCTCAGCCACCGGGCCCAGCGCCAGAGCAGGAATAAAGGTCAGTGCGCCGACCAGCAGCACCGTACCGATCAGCAGTGCGATAAACAGCGGGCCGTGGGTAGGCAGCGTGCCATTGCCCACCGGCTGCACTTTTTTCGCCGCCATCGCACCGGCAATCGCCATCACCGGAATGATGATGCCGAAGCGGCCCAGCAGCATGCAGACGGCCAGTAACAGGTTCCAGAACGGCGTGTTGGCGCTGAGTCCGGCAAAGGCACTGCCGTTGTTGTTGGCCGCGGATGAGACGGCGTAAAGCACTTCGCTGAAGCCGTGAATGCCCGGGTTTGCCATAGCGCTGCGTCCGGCGTCGGTCATCATCGCCAGAGCGGTGCCGATCAGCACCAGCGCCGGGGTGACCAGAATCGCCAGGGCGGTCATTTTCATCTCCCAGACATCGACTTTTTTACCCAGAAACTCCGGCGTGCGGCCAATCATCAGCCCGGCGATAAACACCGCCAGCAGCACAAACAGCAGCATGCCATAGAGGCCGGCTCCGACACCGCCGAACACCACTTCGCCCAGCTGCATCAGCCACATCGGCACCATCCCGCCCAGCGCGGTAAAGGAGTCGTGCATGGCATTGACCGCACCGCACGAGGCTGCCGTCGTGATCACAGCGAACAGGCTGCTGTTAAGAATGCCAAAGCGCGTCTCTTTGCCTTCCATATTGACGGCGCTGTCAGCCCCCAGCTGGAGGAAGTGCGGGTTGCCCTGCAGTTCGGCCCACATCACCACCGCCACCGCCGCTACAAACATCAGCGTCATCGCCCACAGCAGCATGTGGCCCTGACGACGGTCACGCACGCTTTCGCCAAACGCGAAGCAGAGCGCCGCCGGGATCAGGAAGATGCTCAGCATCTGCACGAAGTTGGTGAGCACATTCGGGTTTTCAAACGGATGGGCGGAGTTGGCGTTAAAGAAGCCGCCACCGTTGGTGCCCAGCATTTTGATCGCCTCCTGCGACGCCACCGGCCCCATCGACAGCGTCTGCTGCGCGCCTTCCAGCGTGGAGAGGTTGTGATAAGGCAGGACGTTCTGAATGCTGCCCTGACTGACAAAGAACAGCGCCATCAGCAGGCTGATGGGCAGTAAGACGTAGAGCGTGATGCGCGTCAGGTCGCGCCAGGCGTTGCCCAGCGTGGCGATGCTGCGATTCGCGAAGCCACGGATCAGGGCAAATGCCACCGCAATGCCGGTCGCGGCAGAGAGGAAGTTCTGCACCGTCAGGCCCACCATCTGACTGAAATAGCTCAGGGTGCTCTCACCGCTGTAGGACTGCCAGTTAGTGTTGGTGACAAAGCTGATGGCGGTGTTGAGCGCCAGATGCCAGCTCAGGCCAGGCAGCTGCTGTGGATTGAGCGGCAGCGCCCCCTGCATCAGCAGAATCGCCAGCAGCACGACAAAACCCAGCGCATTAAACAGCAGAATCGCCAGCAGATAGTGCGGCCAGCGCATGTCAGATTGCTGCGCCCCCAGCAGTCGCCACAGCGGCGCTTCAAGGCGGGCAAACGCCGGCTTATCCGCCACTAACGACGCCAGACCCCGGCCGAGCGGCTGCGCCAGCACCATCAGCAGCAGCAGATAAACGGCGATAAGTAAGAAAGCATTGGCCGCCATCAGAAGGCCTCCGCATTTAACAGGGCATAGATCAGATAGCCCAGTAACAACACCACCAGCAGAATGCCGGTTATTACGCCCACGCTCACAGGAACCTCCAGAGGTTTGGATTTAGGGCATAGCTTGCGCGGAGGCGTATAAAGAAGGGGTTAAAATGCAGCGGGCGGGCGTAAAAATAGTGTAAAAATGGCGAAATATCAGGCGACTTCCAGCGCCCAGATACGATTAAGATCGACATTACCCCACAGCGTACTGTCCTCTGCGCCGACAATGCTGTCAGTGCAGAAACTGTCGCCAAGGTCGAGCTCCTCCGGTTTGACTTCGCGCTGGGCGTGCAGCGACCAGAACACATGCACACAGGGACGCATCAGCGACTTTTCACCCGCTCTGACCACCAGTGCCACCCGGCCGGAGGCGAGACGCACCAGCGATCCCACCGGATAGATGCCGATGGTGCGCACAAAGGTGTGCAGCAGGCCGGGGTCAAAATGGCCGCGCCAGCTCAGCATCTGATGCATCGCCTCAGCAGGCGTCCAGCCGTTGCGATAGGCACGGGTTGAGGTCACGGCATCATAGACGTCACACACCGCCGCCATGCGGGCATAGAGCGAAATCGCCTCCCCTTTCAGGCCGTGCGGGTAGCCGCTGCCATCATATTTCTCATGATGATGCAGGGCGATATCCAGCAGATCGTCATCGGCGTCAGCTTCTATCAGCATCTGCGTGCCAACCACCGGATGCTCGCGCATCACCCTGAACTCTTCGTCAGTCAGCTTGCCGGCTTTGTTGAGGATCGCCAGCGGCACGGCCGCTTTACCGACATCATGCAGTAAACCGCCCATGCCCACCCGCCGCAGCTGCTGGTCGTTCAGCCCGAGTGTTTTACCCAGCGCAATCATCAGCCCGCAGACCGCCATGGAGTGCAGGTAGGTATAGTCATCATGATTCTTCAGCCGCGCCACGCTCAGCATGGCGGAAGGTTCACGCGTGATCGATCCGGCGATTTCATCCACCAGATTCATCATATAGTCGAGCTTCAGGCCGTTACCCAGCCGCGCTTCGTTGAACATCGCCAGGACTTTCGGTTTGCCCTGCTGGAAGATCTGCTGGGCCTGATCGAGTTCCTGAAAAAAGGGGGTGCGACTAATGGTTTTTTTCGCGACCACGGTGGCGATCGGGGCCTGCACTGAACGATCGAGATCGATCCAGAGCTGGCGGATCCCTTCACTGCGTAACAGGGCGATTTGTCGTGGATCGGCGATCAGCATCTCATTACGAATGCGCTGGTCTTTGATCCACCAGACTTCCAGCTTGTGGATAAACATCCCCGGGCGCAGTTCATCAATGGTAATCAGCTTTATCACGCTATCACTCCTTAAGCTCAGCGAGGGAGATAAGGTGATATCGGCAGCTGGACAAATTTTCTTCAGGCTGTTTTGTGCGGCGGAGGCGTTCAGCACACGATATGTCTGTCATACCCGTTTCTTTCTTTTTGTTATTTACAGGACGCAGGACGTTCAACCTGTTTACCGACGCGCTCAATCAATGCTGTAGCCAGCAAAAACAGCAGGATTGCCATCGCACAGAGTGTGGGCTGGCTGAGTATTTCACCGGCGCTGACAGCAATAACGCCACGCTTTTCCGGCAAAGTGTGGCGGCGCCAGCAAGAGTGAAAAGAGGCGGTTGTCAAACCTGACTCTCCTTCATAAGCTGCAAATGATCTTATTTGTCCATTTGCAGAATAAATGAAAAATCCATTCCATCCGGTTAACCTCGGGAGTCCGCAATGAAAAAATGTGCATGGGCAATTCTCTGTCTGCTCGCTCTTTCCACGTCGGCGCTGGCAGAGAAAATTGGCGTGTCGATGGCCTATTTCGACCAGAACTTTCTCACCCTTATCCGCCAGGCGATCGACAAGGAGGCAAAAGCGCAAAAGCTGGATGCGCAGTTTGAAGATGCGCGCGGCGATGTGGGCCGTCAGACCGATCAGGTGCAGAGCTTCATCAGCGCCGGAGTGGATGCGATTATCGTCGATCCGGTCGACTCCGCCAGCACCCCTGCCCTGACCCGCCTGGCGCAGCAGGCTCACATTCCGCTGGTTTACGTTAACCGCACGCCGGGCGATAAAACCCTGCCTCCGGGCGTGGTGTTTGTCGGCTCAGATGAGCGCGAATCGGGCACGCTGCAGATGGAGGCGCTGGCAAAACAGGCCGGCTATCGTGGCCGGGTCGCCATTATGATCGGTAATCTTAGCGATGCGGGTGCGTTGCAGCGCACCCGGGATGTGGAGCAGGTGGTCGCAAAGTATCCCGGGATGAAAGTGGTGCTGAAACAGACCGCCAACTATGCGCGCAACGAGGGAATGGATTTAATGCTTAGCTGGCTGTCGAACGGCG
The DNA here is from genome assembly GCF_003236725.1 of Pantoea sp. ARC270. Classification (NCBI taxonomy): domain Bacteria; kingdom Pseudomonadati; phylum Pseudomonadota; class Gammaproteobacteria; order Enterobacterales; family Erwiniaceae; genus Pantoea; species Pantoea sp. ARC270. Next base: position 49,184 of record NZ_PUGA01000010.1, on the reverse strand, counting down.
AAGATATCGATATTGTCGCCGCCAACAACGATGAAATGGCGATTGGTGCCACTATGGCGATCGCGCAGGCGAAGCCGAAGAAAACCATTCTGGTGGGCGGTATTGATGCCACGCCGGATGGCCTGAAAGCGCTGGCGAGCGGCAAACTGGCGGTCACGGTTTTCCAGGATGCCGTGGGTCAGGGCAGAAAATCGGTTGAGGTGGCGCAGCAGATGATTAAAGGCCAGAAGGTAGCGTCCCATCAGTGGATCCCGTTTGAGCTGGTCACGCAGCAGAATATGCAGCAATACAGCACGAAGAACCCGTGACGCAGACTGGCGCGGCCGCGTGACCGCGCCGTTTATTACGCGTCGTTCAGCAGCTTCGCCATCATCACGACATCGCGCAGCTGCCCGTCACGCAGGGCGGCCTGGCGCTTCACCCCCTCCCGTTCAAAGCCCAGCCGCTGATAGAGCCGCAGCGCCCGTTCGTTGTCGTGAAACACCTCCAGCTCCATCCGGGTGATCCCCAGCCAGTTACGGGCATAGTTCATCGCGGTGCGGATCAGACGCTCACCAACGCCGCGTCCGGCAAAGTCAGGATGTACACCCAGCCCAAAGCTGATGCAGTGGCGGGTACGCGGCTTACTGTCGACGAACAGCGTCAGCTCACCGGCCAGCACGCCGTCGATTTCGGCGACAAACGCAACAAAACCCTCTGCATCCATCCTGGCGAATTTTTTCTCCCAGAGGGCGACGCTGGGAAACGGCAGTTGCAGTGTCCAGGGGTAAACATCGGGGTGACTGTAAAGCCGCTGATAGGCGGCAGCATCCTGCGGTTCCCGTGCCCGTATGACAATTTCCATATTTTCTCCTGTTAGCCGGATGGGGTTCATGCACTAAGCTGTAGCTCTTTACCGGATGAAAAGAGCCTCGCTATGTTGTATCGCCGTTTTGAGCGTTTTATCAATATTTTTCATGACGCGCCGACCGATTCACCGCCCTCCACGGTCTGGCCCTTTTACCTCTACTATCTGCGCCAGGTCTGGCCCAGTTTTGCGGCACTGCTGCTGGTAGGCCTGGTCTCCGCGCTGATCGAGGTGTCGCTGTTTGGCTATCTGAGCCGCCTCATTGATATGGTCAATCACGCCACGCCCGCCACGCTGTTCCGGGATAACTGGCCACTGCTGCTCTGGATGGGGGCGGTGGCGCTGATTCTGCGGCCAATCTTTATCGGCCTGCACGACATGCTGGTGCACCAGAGTATCAGCCCGAGCATGACCAGTATGATCCGCTGGCAGCATCACAACTACGTGCTGCGTCAGAGCCTCAACTTCTTTCAGAACGATTTTGCCGGTCGTATCGCCCAGCGCATCATGCAGACCGGCAATTCACTGCGCGACTCGGCGGTGCAGCTGGTGGATGCCATCTGGCATGTCCTGATCTACGCCGTGACGTCGCTGATCCTGTTTGCCGATGCCGACTGGCGGCTGATGATCCCGCTGATCCTCTGGATGGTGGCCTACAGCGCCTCACTGCGTTTCTTTGTGCCGCGCGTCAAGGCGCGTTCGGTGGTCTCCTCAGAAGCACGCTCTAAGCTGATGGGCACCATCGTTGACGGTTATACCAATATCGCCACCATCAAGCTGTTCGCCCACAGCGATCTGGAACGTCAGTATGCGCGCGAGGCCATTCAGGAGCAGACCGATAAAACCCAGCACGCCAGCCGCATGGTCACCAGCATGGATCTGACGCTGTCAGCGCTGAACGGCCTGCTGATTGTCTCCACCTCCGGGCTGGCGCTCTGGCTATGGAGCCAGTCACTGATCAGCGTCGGGGCGATTGCCCTGGCGACCGGTCTGGTGATCCGCCTGGTGAACATGTCCGGCTGGATCATGTGGGTCGTCAACGGCATCTTTGAAAATATCGGCATGGTGCAGGATGGCCTGAACACCATCGCCCAGCCGCTGAGCGTGCAGGATGCGCCGCAGGCGAAGCAGCTGAAGGTGACGCGCGGCCAGATTCGCTATGAAGATGTGCGCTTCGACTATGGTGGCGGTCGTCAGGTCATTAACCACCTTAACCTCACCATTCAGCCCGGCGAGAAGATTGGTCTGATTGGTCCCTCGGGTGCCGGCAAGTCGACGCTGGTCAACCTGCTGCTGCGGCTCTATGACCTGAACGGTGGCCGGATTGTGATCGACGATCAGGATATCGCCAGCGTGACGCAGGAGAGCCTGCGCAGCCAGATTGGCATGATCACCCAGGACACCTCGCTGCTGCACCGCTCAATCCGCGAAAACCTGCTTTATGGCCGTCCCGACGCCAGTGAAGAGGCGCTCCAGCTTGCGATCCGCCGCGCCCGCGCCGACGAGTTTATTCCCCTGCTCTCCGACCCGCAGGGCCGCACCGGCCTGGACGCCCACGTGGGCGAACGCGGGGTGAAGCTGTCGGGCGGTCAGCGTCAGCGTGTGGCGATCGCCCGCGTACTGCTGAAAGATGCCCCGATTCTGATCATGGATGAGGCCACCTCGGCGCTCGACTCAGAAGTGGAAGCCGCGATTCAGGAGAGTCTGGAGTCGCTGATGCAGGGTAAAACCGTCATCGCCATCGCGCACCGCCTGTCGACCATCGCGAAGATGGACCGGCTGGTGGTGCTGGATAAGGGAGGCATCGCCGAGATGGGCAGCCATCAGGAACTGCTGGCGCAAAACGGCCTCTATGCCCGGCTGTGGCAGCATCAGACCGGGGGGTTTGTCGGCGTCGATTAATCGCCGCGCCGATAGGGTAAGGCGTCGCGCGCTTCTTCCGCCCAGCCGCGCACGCCTTCCCGCTCCTGCTGCAGAAAATCGGCGACGGCATCGCGCAGGCCGGGATGCAGCAGATAGTGCCAGGAGTGGGTGATTTGCGGCTCAAAGCCGCGCACCAGCTTGTGCTCACCCTGCGCACCCGCATCAAACCGTGTCAGCCCTTCATCCAGAGCCAGATCCATCCCCTGATAGAAACAGGTTTCGAAGTGCAGCCGGTCAAACTCCGCCAGACAGCCCCAGTAGCGGCCATAGAGCGTGTTGCTGTCGCGCAGATAAAAGGCCATCGCCGCCGGTTGCTGCTGTAAGCGGGCGATCACCACCACAATATTCTGCGGCATCCGCTCCGCCAGCAGGCTGAAGAAATCCCGCGTCAGGTAGGGGCGCTGGCCGCGCACCGCATAGGTGTTGGCGTAACAGGTATAGACAAAATCCCACTGATCTTCCCGCAGCTGATGGCCCGGATAGCGGTCAAATTCGAAGCCGCTCTGCGCCACCTGTTCACGCTCTTTGCGTAGCTGTTTGCGCTTGCGCGACATCAGCGTATCGAGGAAATCCTGAAAATCACGGTAGCCCCGGTTGTGCCAGTGATACTGACAGCCGAGCCGCGACAGCCAGTCGGGCTGCTCAGCCAGCAGGGTATTGGCCTGCGCGTCGGTAAAGTTGATGTGCGCGCCGCTTAAGCCCTGCTGCAACAGGTGCTCAGGCAGGGCCGCCAGCAGGTGTGCGGCGGCAGAGGGATCACCCAGCAGACGGGCACCGCTGACGGGGCTGAAGGGAATCGCCCCCAGCCATTTCGGGTAGTAGCGAATCCCGGCGCGCTGGCTGGCATCCGCCCAGGCGTGATCAAAGACATACTCGCCCTGGGAATGGCGTTTGCGGTAGCCCGGCAGCGCGGCGCGGGTCACGCCGTTTTCCTGCCACAGCAGATGATCAGGCTGCCAGCCCGATGCAGGCCGCACGCTGCCGCTCTCTTCTAACGTGAGCAGAAAGGCGTGGCGCAGAAACGGCTGGTCATCCGGCAACAGGGCATCCCACTCAGCGGCGGGAATCGCCGTCAGCGAGTTCAGGTGGATCAGCGACATGAATTACTCCAGACAACGGCGGGCAGAGATGCAGTCAAGCAGGTTTTGCGCGTCAGCGAAAGGGCTAAGGCACGCAAAGTGAAGGCTGCATCCGCTGAGCACAGCCCCTATACTGCGACTTTATCCCACAGGATATCGCCATGGATCGACTCGATTGTGACCGGATGTTTGTCACGGTGCTGGAAACCGGCAGCTTTTCTGCGGCGGCGTTACGTCTCGGCACCAGCAGCAGTCAGGCGTCAAAGCTGGTATCGAAGCTGGAGCAGCAGCTCGGTGTGCAGCTGTTTAAGCGCAGCACCCGCGCCCTGTCGCCGACCGATGTCGGGCGCGCCTATTACGAACGGGTCAAACACCTGCTCGACGCGTTTGAGACGCTGGATGCCAGCGTGCGCGAAAGCGCCATGACGCCGACCGGCCGGCTGAAAATCAGCGCGCCCGGCTCCTTTGGCACGGCGGTGCTCTCTCAGGTGCTGGTCGCCTTTGCCCGCCGCTATCCGCTGATTGAGCTGGACGTCAGCTTTTCAGATCGGGCCGTGAACATCGTCGATGAAGGATTTGATATGGCGATCCGCATCGGCAACCTGAGCGACAGCAGCCTGGTGGCGCGCAGGCTGGGCGAGGTTCACGTGCGCTTCGCCGCCTCACCGGCCTATCTTGAACAGTTCGGCACCCCGCAGCACTGGCAGGAGATCGCTCAGCATCAGTGCATTATCGACACCAATTTTCGCGATCCCCGGCACTGGCCGTTTGCCGGTTCCGACGGTGAGGTCGTGACCGTGCCTGTGCAGGGCCGTCTGCGCTTCGCCAACACCGAAGCCTGTCTGCAGGCGGCTATCGCGGGCCTGGGCATCGCGCGCCTGCCCGGATTTATCGCGGCCCCTGCGCTGCAACGCGGTGATATCGTTCGGCTGCTGGAGAACTTCGAGACGCCGCCACTGGGTCTGTTTGCGGTTTATCCGCCCGCCCGCCATCTGCCCCACCGGGCGCGCCTGCTTATCGACTTCCTGGTCACCCATTTCATTCATTTTCCACCCGTCTGATTTCTTCCAATATGGAAGAAATCATTGTCTTCAGAGCCGGATTATCAGCCTTTTAGTCATCAGTTATGCTGCTTCTCATCTCAACAGAGGAGTCGCACAATGTTAGTAGAAGGCAAGTGGAGTAGTGACTGGCATCCGGTGCAGGCTACCGATAAACAGGGCGGTTTCGTCCGCCAGACATCCGGTTTCCGCGACTTCATCAGCAGCGATGGCTCAACAGCATTCCCGGCAGAGCCCGACCGCTACCATCTCTATGTGGCGCTGATCTGCCCGTGGGCATCACGTGCGCTGATCGCCCGCAGGCTCAAAGGGCTGGAGTCGCTCGTCGGCGTCACGGTGGTGGAGCCGCAGCTCGGTGCTCAGGGCTGGCGCTTCGGTGATTTTCCTGGCGCGCAGCAGGACCCGCTGAATAACGCGCAGTACCTGCATGAGATCTATACCCGCGTGGCACCCGATTACACGGGCCGGGCCACCGTGCCGGTGCTGTGGGACAAGAAAACCGGCACCATTGTCAGCAACGAGTCGGCAGACATCGTGCGCATGTTCAACAGCGGCTTTGGCGATCTGGCCGATAACCGCATCGACCTCTATCCCGCCGCACTGCGCGCTGAGATTGATGCGCTCAATGAGAGCCTCTATCCGCGCCTGAATAACGGGGTTTACCGCGCCGGATTTGCCACGACCGCCATCAGCTATCAGCAGGCGTTTAACGACGTCTTCAGCCAGCTGGATGAGCTGGAGGCGCTGCTGAGCGATGGCCGCACGTTTCTGCTGGGGGAACGGCTGACCGAAACCGACATTCGCCTGTTTGTGACCCTGATCCGCTTTGACGTGGCCTATCACGGCCTGTTCAAATGCAACCTGCGCCGCATACGCGACTATACGCTGCTCAACCGCTATCTTAAGAGCATGCTGTCGGTCTCCGGCGTGCGTGAGACGGTCAACATCGATCACATCAAACAGGGTTACTACTCGATCAAGGCGCTCAACCCGAACGGCATCGTGCCGGCGGGCCCGGATATGAGCGAATACGGTTTTTAAAGGAGCAATGATGGCAAAGGCACTGGTGATTTTTCTGCATGGCGTGGGGAGTAACGGCGATGACCTGGCCCCGCTGGGCCACCACTGGGCGACGCTGTTGCCGGATGTGATTTTTGCCGCGCCCAATGCGCCTGAACGTTTTGCCGCAGGGTTTGGCTGGCAGTGGTTCAGCCTGACCGACGTGACGCCAGAAAATCGGCCAGGCCGGGTGCGGGCAGCGCGCGCCGCGTTTGACGCAACCCTGAACGCTATCGTTGCGCAGCATGGCTTCGCCGACCGCTGGCAGGATGTGGTGCTGGTCGGCTTTTCACAGGGGTCGATTATGGCGCTGGACGCGCTCGCCTCGGGCCGTTATCCGCTGGCAGGCGTGGTCGCCTTTTCCGGTCGTCTGGCCGTTGAGGGGCAATTAACCCCGCAGGCTCATGTGCCCGCGCTGCTGATCCACGGCCAGGCCGATGAGGTGATCCCGTGGCAGGAGAGCGAATCGGCCGCGACACGACTCAGAGCTGCCGGGGTGCCGGTCGACGCGCGCTTTGAACCGGCCACCGGCCACACCATTTCAGGTCCGGGCGCGATGCACGCCGCCGCCTTTATCGGACAGTGCCTGCAGGATTAACGCCGGTAGCGGTCTAACGCCTGCCAGGCCTGCGCCGCCGCCACCTCAGGCGGCAGGCGTTTCAGTCTGTCATTGAAGACTTCAATACCCAGCGGCCCCTGATAGCCTGCGCTTTTGAGCTTATCGACAAAGCGATCCACGTCGATAATGCCGTCGCCAGGCAGCAGACGCTGATGCTTCGCCATCGCCATCAGGCTCTGTTTGTCCTGAGCCGGAACGGCGGCCATATCACACAGCTGCACCTCATAAATGCGGTCGGCCGGAATGCCATCCAGATGGGCGGCGTCGCCCCCGCGCGCGCAGATATGGAACAGGTCGACCACCAGACCGATATTCGGCTGGTCGAGCCGCTGCAACCGCTGCCACGCCAGCGGCAGCGTGTTATCCACACTACACCAGGCCATCGGCTCATACATAATGCGCATGTTGTAGCGCGCGGCTTCAGAGGCCATCCAGCGCAGGTCATCATCGATCAGTTCAGCGCAGCAATCTTCCCGGGTGCTGGCCGGAGCCTGAAGGGTATCGCAGCCCAGCGCCTGGGCGATCTGAATAAACTGACGCAGCTCTTCGCGCTTCTGTGCGCGCAGTGCCATGGGTGCGCCGGTGAAATCGCGCAGCACCTGGAGGTTGGTAAAGCCGGGTCCCTGCCGGGCCGCGATCTCAGCCAGCGCCGCCGCACCGCCCTCGCACGCCTCAACATCCTCGCGCCAGATCTCCACCTGATCGAAACCGGCGTCACGCGCCGCCTGGAGTTTCTGGCCGGGTTCACCGTTTAACAACACCAGGTTAAGGAAGGTGGGGTTGGTTCGCATTGCTCGGCTCCTTAATCGTCCGGAATAATCGGTGATGTTCAGGTCATGCCCCCGGTGAGAGACGGGCGTGACCTGAACCCCTCTGTTTCTCTGGCGCACAGGGGCCGGTTAACCGGCTCAGCCCAGCAGCGTCACCAGCGCAAAACCGGCAAACGCCATCAGCAGTGAACCGATCACATGGACCAGCGCGCTGGCCATCGCCCAGAGATACTTACCTGATTGTAGCAACACCATTAATTCTGCCGTGAAGGAGGAGAAGGTGGTCAGCCCGCCGCACAGGCCGGTGACGATCAGCAGTTTCCAGATCGGGTCGATGTCGGGGTGGCGAACAAACCAGGCCATCGCACCGCCAATCACCAGCCCGCCGATCAGATTCACCAGCAGCGTGCCGGGTGGCAGATTGGGAAAGAGCGCATTAAAGCGCATCGCGAACAGCCAGCGCAGCACACAGCCGGCCGAGCCGCCGATCATCACCGCCAGTAACGGTTTCAACATAACTTGCTCCTGATTGCAGATTAACGCCGGGCTGAGAGGAGAGGCAGAGATAAACTGCGCCTGACGCCTCAGCTCCCGCGAAAGGATTGAGTGTCAGGCGTCATCAGCCGGTGTTAAGCCCACCGGCGGTTGGGAAAGGTGGCACGCCATCACCTTGAGCCGGTGATAATACGACGCCCGTTTCAGGCTGGCAACCTTGCGCCGGGAAACCGGCCCGGCTGGCGTAAATGCTTGACGCCCACGCTGCGGGCGGGGTAATGCTGAGGGATGAGAGTCGGTGACGGAGAGGCGATGCGAACCCTGATTTTTGATACTGATATCGGCGTGGATGATGCTTTTGCGCTGGCTTATGCGGCGCGCACCCAGCATCTGCTGGGCATTACCACCGTTTTCGGCAACGTGGCGGTGGGTCAGGCGGTGAAAAATGCCCGGCTGTTCTGCCAGAAGATGGCGATCGACGCAGAGGTTTATCGCGGCTGCGCGCGACCGCTGGCGATGGCCCCGTCGGCTCCCGCCACCCTGCACGGCCAGGATGGGCTGGGTGATGCGTTTGAAAACAGCTGTAGCGATCAGGCCCCCGGCGCAGTGCAGTTTATTATCGACAGCGTGCGGGCACAGCCGCATCAGATCACCCTGGTGGCGATCGGTCCGCTGACCAACATCGCCTCGGCCATTAATCAGGCACCCGACATCATTCCGCTGGTGAAAGAGCTGGTGATCATGGGCGGTGCGTTCGGCAGCGGGGGACACAGTGGCAACGTGACGCCCTTCAGCGAATTTAATATCTGGAAAGATCCCCATGCTGCCGATCAGGTGCTCACCTCGGCGCTGAATGTGGTGGTGATCCCACTGGATGTTACCCACAAGGTCCTGATCACCGGCGAAGAGGTTCAGCGGCTGAATCAGCCGGTGCTGAGTGCCATCTGTCGCCCTTACCTGGCTTACAGTCTGGCGAAAGAGGGATTTAACGGCATGGCGCTGCACGACACCCTGGCGGTGGCATGGCTGAGTCTGCCAGAGGCGTTTACCCTGGCCGAAAGCCCGCTGCGGGTGATCACCGAAGGGATCGCCTGCGGTCAGACGGTGCGCAGGCTGAGCGCACTGGCCTCCCGGCAGGACCCGTTTGCCGGTCTGCCCGCCCAGCGCATCGCGCTCGGCGTGGATGCTGACGCGGTGCGGGCGCACTTCTTTAACACCCTCACCGCGCCCTGACGCGCTGGCTGGCCGCGTTACCGGTCGAAATGAATCACGCCTTTGATCAGTTCGCGATTGTTGATGACCTGCGGTTCAAAGGTTTCATCCAGCGTGGAGAACGCCAGAGAGTGATTCAGCATCATGCTGGCGCGCAGCTGACCGCTGGCCATCAGGGAGCAGACCCGATCAAAATCTTCGCGGGTGGCGTTGCGGCTCCCGAGCAGGGTGGCCTCTTTTTTGTGAAACTCACTGTCCGGGATCACCAGATCGCCTTTGTGCAGGCCGACATAGACGACCGTGCCGCCGTGCCGTATCAGGCTGACCGCGTTGTTCATGGCCGCCGGGTTGCCGGTGGCGTCGATCACTTTCAGCGGCAGCCGCCCGCCCGCTTGCTCGCGCAGCGCCGCATCGAATGCCGCGTCTGCCGGGTTCAGCGCCACCAGGCCAAGCTGGTCAGCGACATGCTGACGACGAAATGCGCTGGTGTCCGCCACGATCACCTGCGCACCGCTGGCAGCGGCAATGGCAGCCACACCCAGGCCAATCGGCCCTGCACCCACCACCAGCACCTGCTCATCAGCGGTCACGCCAGCCCGACGCACCGCATGCGCGCTGATGGCAAACGGCTCAATCAGCGCAGCCGCCTCCGGTGTCACTTCATCCACCGCCAGCAGCGTGCTGACCGGCACGCTTAAGTAGTCGCTGAATCCCCCATCCTGATGGACGCCAATCACGGAGATCTGCTCACAGCAGTTAGTTTTACCGCTCTGGCAGGCGTCGCAGTGCAGGCAGGCGATGTAGGGCATAAGCGCCACCCGCTGGCCCGGCTGAACACCTTCAGCGCCACGGCCCAGCGCGACCACCTCCGCACAGATTTCATGGCCCAGCACCCGGGGATAGCTGAAAAAGGGCTGATTGCCGGACCAGGCGTGAATATCTGTTCCGCAGATCCCGGCGGTAAGAATTTTGATCAGCGCCTCGCCCGCGGCGGGCGCTGGCCTGTCGCGGGTGGCCCAGACCATTCTGCGTGGTTCAGCGATGACCAGTGCTTTCATTGTTGTCATGGTGAGTCTCCGGTTGTCCTGCAGGCAGTTATGCCGAATCCGGCAGCGGACGCGGGTCTCGCTTGCCGGAAGTGTGAAGCACCACGGTTTTTTTGGGCTCTGAATGGTTTTTAATGCATAAAAAACCGGAGAGTGCGATGAGCCGCAGCCAGAATTTGCGTCAGAACGTGGTTAACCAGATGCTGGAAAGTATTGCTCAGCGCCATATTCGCTCCCCGCTGCCGCCACAGGCGGCGCTGGCGGAGATGTTCAATATCAGCCGGACCACGGTGCGCCATACCCTGCACTACCTGCACCAGTGCGGCGTACTGGATAAGGTTGAACAGACCTGGGTTATCGTGCGCGAGCCGCGCGAAGAGGACAGTTTCAGCGCCGTCACGCCGCCGATTGAGCAGCAGGCCAGCCACGTAGAGCAGATGTTTTTTAATCTGATTAACCAGCGGCAGCTGGTGCCGGGTGACACGTTCAGCGAACTGCAGCTGGCGCAGCAGGTGAAGGTCAGTCCGGTCGTGGTGCGTGAATTTCTGCTGCGTTTTATGCGCTATGACCTGCTGGAGCCGGTTAAACGCGGCCAGTGGCGGATGAAGAAATTCACCCAGGACTACGCGGAGAAGCTGTTTGAACTGCGCGAGATGCTGGAAACCCACGCCCTGAGCCGCTTCCTGAATCTGCCCGCCAGTGATGAGCGCTGGGTTCAGGCGCGGGATCTGCTGGATCGCCATCGATCGATGCGCGACACCATCGCCAGCAATTATCGCCACTTTGCCGCGCTGGATCGGCAGATGCATTCCCTGATCTTATCCGCCGCCAGCAATCCGTTCTTTAATCAGTCGCTGGAGATCATCTCGGTGATCTTTCATTCGCACTATCAGTGGGATGAGAGCGATCTTAAGCAGCGCAATATCGTGGCGCTGGAGGAGCATATGGCGATTCTGACCGCGCTGATTGGCCGTCAGGATGTCGACGCGCTCTGCGCCCTGCACAACCATCTGGCCACCGCAAAAACCTCCATGGTGCGATCAATCAGCCAGTACAATTAAAAACCGATTAAAAACCACAAAGCATTAGCTCCCGCACGCTTCAGAAACATCTTTGCAACATCCTTTTCCCTTTGCTCTTAGTCTCGACGGTAACGTCACGGCGGCCTTTTGCCGCTGCGCGCAGACCCTTCTCACCATAACGATAACCAGCCAGTTTCGGGAGAGTGCAATGGAAAAGACCTCAGTATCCGGCCGTGATCGCGCGTCCGGTGAGATGACACCAGACCAGGATTTCGTGCCCATGCGCAGCGACGTGGTGCGCTCACCGCGCATCCGTAAGATTCAGGTCACCGCGATGCTGCTGTTGCTGTTTGCGGCCGTCATCAACTATCTGGATCGCAGCTCGCTGTCGGTGGCCAATATGACTATCCGTGAGGAGATGGGACTGAGCGCCACCGAAATCGGCGTTCTGCTCTCCGCTTTTTCGCTGGCTTATGGTCTGGCGCAGCTGCCGTGCGGTGCGCTGCTGGATCGCAAAGGGCCGCGCATCATGCTCGGCATCGGCATGTTCATCTGGTCACTGTTTCAGGCGGCCTCCGGCCTGGTGCACAACTTCACCCAGTTTGTGCTGGTGCGTATCGGCCTCGGCATTGGCGAAGCGCCGATGAACCCGTGCGGCGTCAAAGTGATCAACGACTGGTTCAATATCAAAGATCGCGGCATGCCGATGGGGATGTTTAACGCCGCCTCGATGATCGGGCTGTCGGTTGCACCGCCGATTCTGGCGGCGATGATGCTGGTGATGGGCTGGCGGGGGATGTTTGTCACCATCGGCATCCTCGGCATCTTCCTCGCCATTGGCTGGTACATGGTCTATCGCGACCGCGATAACCGCACTCTGAGCGCCGAAGAGATCCACTATCTGCAGGCGGGCAGCGTGGCGTCACGCAAAGAGCCAATCAGCTTCAGGGAGTGGCGCGGCCTGTTTAAGCAGCGCACCATGTGGGGCATGATGATTGGCTTCAGCGGCATCAACTACACCGCCTGGCTCTATATCGCCTGGCTGCCGGGCTATCTGCAGTCGACTTATCACCTCGATCTCAAAAGCACGGGCCTGCTGGCGGCGATTCCGTTCCTGTTCGGTGCGGCGGGCATGCTGCTGAATGGCTATGTGGTCGATACGCTGGTGCGCCGCGGGTTTAACGCGGTGAAAATCCGCAAAGTCTGCATCGTCAGCGGCATGCTGCTGTCAGCCGGATTTACCGCCGTTGTCACCCGCGCGACCGACACCACCAGCGCCGTGACGCTGATCGGCATGGCGCTGTTCTGTATCCACTTTGCCGGTACGTCGTGCTGGGGGCTGATCCACGCCAACGTTACCGCGCGCATGACCGCCTCGGTCGGCAGCATTCAGAACTTCGCCAGCTTTATCTTTGCCTCGTTTGCGCCGGTCATTACCGGCTGGGTGCTCGACACCACCCAATCGTTCAGCCTGGCGCTGATGATTTGCGCCTGTGTCACGCTCATCGGCGCCCTCGCCTATCTGCTGCTGGTGCGTAAGCCGATCATCGACGGCGAATAACCCCCGCTGACGGCGCGGCGGTCAGCTCAGCGTCGTCAGCGTAACCCCATGTTTCGCCCCGTAACGCTGAATACCGGCGATCACCTTCTCCGTGCTGAGCGGCGGTGGCGGTGGCAGCAGCGGTGCTCTTTCACGCAGCGCCGAGTCGAAGCGGGCAAAGGTAGCAAAATCGCGCGGGAACCGCTCTTCATCCACGCCGATGAAGACCCCCTCATCACGGGCATGCTCCAGCAGCGCCCGCCAGCGATCAATCTCCGCCAGCCCGATGCTGTCGGTGCCGTGAGAAAAGAGCATCATGTCGATATTGCGGAACGGCGGCTGTTTTTCCAGGAAGCGTTGCAGGGCCGCCGCTGACGGCTCGGTGCAGAACACCAGCCAGAACGGGATAGCCTGCTGCCGGATGCTGCTCCACGGGTCCATCAGCAGGAAACTGTCCACCGTCAGACGGGTCGGTAAAATACCGGCAGCCAGATACCAGTCACGATAGATCTCTGCCACCACATAACTCATCGCTTCCGGATCTTCATAGCGAATCTCCATCAGCTTCCAGTTCTGGGCTTCCGCCAGCTTTTTCAGTGGTGAGATGAGATAGCCATCCAGCCCCCACTCCGCTTCCGGCACCCGATCGGTGATGGCGGGCGGTGTCCAGCGCTCGCGGTCAACGCCATAACGTGCCAGATACTCCGCAACCCGCGGACCACCCTGTAAATACTCCTGCTCGGTTGCCCCGCCGAGCGCGCCAAACTGAAAGAAGGAGCGATCGCTGGTGCGCGTGACCGGCCACTGGCGGGTACAGTGATTAATGAACAGGGTGGATCCGGCAGGCAGGCTGCCCATCAGGAACTCGTTAAAGGCCAGCGGCAGGTCGCGCAGTTTCAGCCGGAAATAGCGCATCTGGTCCAGCATCAGCCGATCCTGATTGGGGTCCTGCATATGGTGAACCGCCAGCCGCGGCCAGGCGGAGAGCAGCGCAGCGGCAATCTCTTTACCCTCCTCAAAACCTGCCTGCGCATCATCGGGATCGCTGCTGGTTGCCCGCACCGGGCAGAGAAAGGTTTGTGGCAGCCAGGGCACGCCCATCGCCGCCGCCAGATGCATCAGCGCACCGTTCGACGAGCCGATAAAGGCGGCGGGATAATCCTGCTGGGGATACTCACTGACCATCCATTCGGCGATGCCCTCCACATCCAGCTCCCCCGCCTGGCGCAGGCTGATGCCCTCTGCCATCCCGCCCAGCGCGTAGCCCCACTCCCGCAGTCCGGTCGGCAGCCGGTTCAGCGACGGCAGCAGCCGATCCAGCGTCGGAGACTGGCTGGGACTGGCAAAGGGGCGATCGTGCAGCGCATTCGCCAGCGCCAGCAGCATCGCTGCGGCGGAGTCAAAACGGGCAATACCTTTCGGGGGTTTACTCATGCTGATTCTCCTGCTGAATGCGCGCCAGGAACGGGCGAATGGCGTGACAGAAACTCCACGGATAGACGTAATGCAGGGTGTGCGTGCCGTCGCGCAGTGTAATCAGTTCGCTGTGCGGCATCAGCGCGGCAAGCTCATCCAGCCAGCGTGCCGGACAGACCGGATCGCGCGAGCCGCGCAGCAGCAGCGTGGGCGCATTGATGTAGGTAAGGCGATGCTCGATGTGGTCGCGCATCATCTCACGCATCGTGCCAAAGGCGCGGCGCAGACCCGCTTTAGCGTAATCGATGCGGGCCAGCGGCCCCGGCGGTCGCCGTGTTTCCAGCCGGCCATTGCGCCAGTCGCGCCACAGCTGACGCGGCAGGCTGCGGGCATGGCGGTCCACCGTCGGTCCCTGCAGCACCAGCCCCGCCACCACCTGCGGATGCTTCACCGCCAGCGCGGCCAGAATCTGACAGCCAAACGAGTTACCGACCCAGATTGCGCGCTGAAAGCCGTTGTGCTGCAGCCACAACCAGAGCGCCTCCGCCTGCTGGTCGACTGACATCACCGGCGCAGAAGCGGGCAGCGTACTGGCTCCGAAACCAGGCAGGTCCGGCACCAGCACGTGATAGTCGCGGCTCAGCGCCAGCGCCAGTGGCTCCATCGCCCGGCCTGACATCACCAGTCCGTGGATCAGCACCACCGGCAGTCCCTTATCCTCATTGGGCGTGACCCGGGTGAACATCCGCCAGTCGCCCACCTGCTGAAAGTAACCGGCCATGCCGGCATGGTGGCTGCGCGGTGACACCGGCGGTGTCTGTTTCAGCTGCTGCCAGCGTTTCATGCCCCACAGGGTGGCCGCCACACCTAATCCCACGCCTGCCACCATCGCTGCCTGTTTTCGTCGCTGCTTCTGGCTCATCCACTGCTCCTGTTTCGGGGAGAATAATTCAGTGTAGGCCGGGATCGGATGGGAGGCGGTTTATCGGTGTCATGGCGAGGAAAAGTTCAGCGTGTCTCTTGCGGGGAGGCGGGACGCCGGAAAGCGTGTCTTCAGCCCCTGGATTCGCGGAGAGGGGAAAAGGCGCCAGCGCGCCTTTTCCCTCTTATTACTGTGCTTTGCGATAGGGATCTTTGATTAATGCCACGGAGAACGCCCCAATCAGCAGCACGGCAGAGACCGCCAGCAGTGCCCAGGTAAATCCCCCGCTGCTCTGGCGGATATAGCCAATCAGGGAGGGGCCGACAAAGCCGCCCAGATTCCCGACAGAGACGATCATCGCTAATCCACCTGCCGCTGCGCTGCCGGTAAGAAAGCCCGAAGGGAGAGCCCAGAATGAGGCCTGAAAAGCGAGAATGCCGCTGACGGTAAAGCAGAGTGCCAGCATCTTCAGAACGGGCTCATTCACGACGGCGCTGCAGGCCAGCGCAAAGGCGGCGATAACGAGTGCACCACTGATCCAGCGAATGCGATGCCCGGAGGCATTGGCCCGCCGTGCCCAGAACAGCATGCTGAACGCGGCACAAATGTAGGGTAATGCGGTCAGGAAACCGGTGGTGGTGTGGCTGACGCCAAGCTGGCGGATGATCTGCGGCATCCACAGGCCCACCCCGATCGAACCGACAATCCCGCAGAAGTTAATAAATGCCAGCAGATAAAGCAGCGGATTCCGCAGCGCATCGCGCAGGCTGGAGCCGTGTGCTTTTTCAATCTGCTGTTGCTCGTTCTTCAGTCGTCTGCTCAGCAGGGACTTTTCCGTGTCGCTCAGCCAGTTTGCCTTCTCCGGGCGGTCGTTAAGGAAGAAGAGGCACAGCACGCCGAGGATCACTGCCGGGAACCCTTCCAGCAGCAGCAGCCACTGCCAGTTACGGATATGTTCATGCCCTGTGATTTGCATCAGCATCCCCGATAGGGGAGCCCCGATGATATTGGCCACGGGGATCCCGACTAAAAAGGCGGCCGTAATTTTTGCGCGCCAGCTTCCGGGGAACCAGTATGTGAAGAACAGGTAAATACCGGGCGTGAATCCGGCTTCGGCCACCCCCAGACAAAAACGGGCAAAGGCAAAGCTCAGGGGGCCGGACACGAAGGCGGTCGCCATGGAGATGAGTCCCCATGAGATCATGATGCGGGCGATCCAGATACGGGCGCCCACTTTTTGCATGATCAGGTTGCTGGGCACTTCAAACAGAAAATAGCCGATAAAAAACATCCCGGCGCCGAATCCGAACTGCTCAGCCGTGATGCCCAGATCGGCATTCATGCCCAGCGCCGCGAAACTGACGTTGGTGCGATCCAGATAGCTGACGACATAACAGATGAAAATAAAAGGCAGGATGCGGCGAAACGCTTTACCGGCTGCCTGTTCACTTTGTTCAAAATCCTTTTGATTCATCTCTTCACGATCGCCGGACACGGTTTCCGGCTCCGCAGGTGAGCCAGTGCTTACAGTATGCAGATTCATGAGTGCCTCCGCTGCGTTCAGAGAACGCAGAGTTGTTCTTAGAGAAAAGCAGTGGACATAAAGGACAGTGGATGGCCGGGCGTCTTCATTGAACAGGTAAGAATGCTGCCGCTGACCGATTCGGTGATAAACAGCTGCTGTAAATTTTCGCCACCAAAGCAGAGGTTGGTGGTGGAGCGTCCGGCGGGACTGGTGAGGATTTCGGCAGGCTCAGCCAGATCGTTGAGCAGCCAGACGCGACCCAGACCCGGATTGGCAATCAGTAGCTCACCCTGCGCGTTGATGGCCAGTCCATCGGGACCGCTGGGCCCGTGCGAGGTAAAATATTGACTCACTTTGCTGACCGACCCATCACGCTGAAGCGGCACGCGCCAGATGGCATTGCCGCGCGTCATCGCGACATAAAGCACTTTTTCATCTGGCGACAGAACCAGCCCGTTTGGGCTTGGACAGTTATCCAGCAGGATATCCAGTCGTCCGTCCTGGCTGAGACGATAAACACGGCCAGTCGGATCGTGAAGTCCCGTCTGACCCTGATCGGTGAAATAGAGGTTTCCCCGGCTGTCGGGCGTTAAATCGTTCACACCGCGAAAGCTCTCACTGTGGCGGCGAGGCAGCCACGGCGTCACGTCCTGCGTTTTAAGCGAGAGCTTCATTAACCCGTGATGATAATCTGTAATCAGAAGGGTATCCGGATCGACGAGTTTCATGCCGTTCGGTTCGCCATCATATTGCACGATGAGATCCCAGTTGCCTGCCATATCGACCCGGAATATCCGGCCATACGGGATATCGGTCAGGTACAGACAACCGGAAGGGTGCCAGATCGGCCCTTCCAGGAATGAGTCGGTAAGCTGTCCTCCGCGATTGGCGGCAGCCCAGACATTGTTGCTATCAGGGGAACGAAAGTGGTCGGGCAGCCGGGTAAAAATTGATGTCTCCCTGACATCCGCCTGCGTCAGATAAGTCATAGAATGGTGCCCTTTTCAGTGAATCCCATAACCCGGCTGACACAATCCGTGCGCACGTGTGCGTCTCTGCGGTGAATCAGCGGTGTCTCATCAGCGAACATAGCCTGCCTCACATTATGTTTTACTAAGTAAAACTCAGGTGTACATGATGAAATAACTATATCGACCACACTGGCGCTGATGCCAGTGTTATGAGCTTGTTTATTATGTAAACAAGATATCACTCACAAATTATGCCGACATGTACCGGCCAGGTCATGAACCGCAGACGGGTGAAAAGCGAGAAAGGCTGAAGCCGCTTTTTAAAATGATGATGGAAAAGGGTTGAAGTCGTGTATAAAAAAATAATTTTTTCAATATCTTATACCTGAAGAAGAAATGATCACCTGTCACGTCAAATACGTTATCGATCCCTGTCAGATACGCGAATTTGAAAATTATGCTTCGGGATGGAACTGCTTCAGGGTTTAAGAAAGAGAACGGAGAAACGGAGGCGGCAACCTGAACAGACCTCAGGCGCAGAAAAAACGGGTTTCAGTCAGCGGAGGCAAAACAGAGAGGTGATAATCACCGGTCGATCCCTGACCGCGATTATCGAGGGTTTCCTGCGGGGTGCTCAGGAGATGGCACCCGGCGGTACGTGTTTGAACGTCTCAACGTAAGCACGGAACACGTATTTGAAAATGCGTTTCATGGAGCACCTGATTCAAATTAAGTTGAAGATATACTGAAAAAGTATAACTTCTGTGCGTTTTAACAGCAAATAAATTTGAACCCGATCACAAAACTACGGCTTCTCGCTTCATAAAAACCTATGCGGTGTAGCCGAGATGCTGCAGCAGAATGGTGGAACCAACGGCAATTAAGACGAGGCCACCGAGCACTTCCGCCCACTTACCCAGCACCGGACCAATAAAGCGCCCGACCAGGACACCGGTCGTTGCCATTACCGTGGTCGCGGCACCAATCGTCAGCGCGGTGGTGATGATGTTCACCTGTAAAAAGGCCAGGCCAACACCGACCGCCAGCGCATCAAGGCTGGTGGCTACCGCAGTGGTCGCCAGTACCACAAAGCCGTGGCTTTTTGGCGCTTCACAGGGTTCGGCGACCGCAGTCTGACGGAAGCCTTCCATCATCATACGGCCACCCAGGAACGCCAGCAGTGTAAACGCAACCCAGTGGTCCCACGCCATGATGTAACGGCTGGCTGCCAGGCCGAGTGCCCAGCCAATCAGCGGAGTCAGTGCTTCAATAGAGCCGAAAATCAGACCGGTGCGCAGCGCTTCTTTAAAACCAGGACGATGCAGCGTCGCACCTTTGCCCAGCGCAGCAGCAAATGCGTCCATCGACATACCCAGCGCAAGAATTAACGTAGCAATAAAGGTCATGATTTATTCACCTGGGGCGAAAAAGCGGCTATTCACGCTGAATTCACCACACAAAGTGTTCAGTTATGAAAAAGTGCGCGCAGTCTACCATGCAAACCCGCAGATAAAAAGACAGCAAAATCAGGGATTTAAGTATAGCAAAGGCTATAACTCTTATCTTCCGCTATGAATGGACCTAAGTCGATGGTGGCAAAGCGTTTTCTGGCCACTCTGAGTGCCTGAATCCCCGCTCCCTTCGCCTTTGCGCCCGACACCGCCATTGAACCGCGCGACCAATTACCGGAAAATACCGGGCTGATAATGATGGGATACCGGTAATGAATAACCCTTTTGAAACGTTGATCGTGCCTGGTGGCATTCTGCTGCTGGGTTTTCTCTCGGCGCTGCTGCTGCCCGCCCCTGCCTTCAGCCTGACCGTGGCGCAGCATCTGCTGCAGCTGTTCCATCTGCAGGATCTTAATCAGCTTTACACGGTCGTGTTCTGCATCTGGTTTTTACTGCTGGGCGCGCTGGAGTTTTTCGTTATCCGCTTTGTCTGGCGTCGCTGGTTCAGGGCCTGACGGCACAATGGGCGTCCACCAGCGCTTTTAGTTGTCCGGCGCTGCGGGCATAGCCTTCGCGCGGCAGATGTGCCGCGCCCAGCAACAGGCCTGCGCGGCGCTGATCCGCATCCTGATACCAGAGTGACAGCGGCGAGGGTGCCATCCCCCACTCTGCCGCCTGCTGAGCAATAAGCTGGTCCGGGGAACCGGCGGGCAGGCGAACGATCACCGCCAGCCCGGCGCGCTGCAGGTCCGGAAAATGGGGGTGCAGCGCGGCAACCATCTGCTCCAGCCGCTCGTGATACACACGCTTCATCCGCCGCAGATGCCGCATGAAGTGACCTTCCCGCAGAAACTCTGCGACCGCATTGTGCAGCAATCCTGCCGATGCCGGTGCCAGTAACGCACACACATCACCGAACCGGGCAGCCAGTGCAGGCGGCACCACCATAAAACCGAGCCGCAGCTGTGGCGTCAGCGTCTTGCTGAACGTGCCGATATGCAGGACCCGTCCCTCGCTGTCGAGGGCGGCCAGTGCTGGCGCGGCGCGATGACCAGGCTGGAGCTCACCCAGATAGTCATCTTCAATAATCCAGCGCTGTTCGCGGCTGGCCCACTCAAGCAGGGCATGGCGGCGCGCCAGACTCATCGTCATGCCAAGCGGTGCCTGCTGGCCCGGCGTCACCAGCGCGAAAGCGGCGTCCGGCGCACGCGTCACCCCGGCAGCGACCTGCATCCCCTCCTCGTCGACCGGCACCGCAACCGGCCTGACCCGCAACGCTTCCACCGCGCCGCGCGCCAGCCAGAATCCGGGATCTTCCAGCCAGGCGGTTTTGCCCTGAAAATCCATCGCCAGGCCAATCAGCCCCATCGCGCCTGCATAGCCACTGGTAATGATGATCTGCTCCGCCTGACAGCGCAGACCGCGCGCCACCGCCAGATAGGCCACCAGTGCCTGACGCAGTGCCAGACTGCCACGCGGATCGGGATAGCTGGCTGGCCGGCTGACCTGCATTCGCGCCTGCCGCTGCAGGATGCGCAGCCAGACTTTGGCCGGAAATGCATCGCTGGCGGGCGTCCCCATCTGGAAGGTCAGCGGCGGCGCGTCAAACGCCTTGATCCCTTCAGAATGCGGTGGAAGGTACCCGGCATCGGAGCGGGCCGGTTTTAATGGCGGTAAAGTGCTGACGAAGGTGCCCGCCGCGCCCCGGGTCTCCAGAAACTGACCATCGGCCAGCATGTCATAACTGGCACGGACGGTGCCGCGGGCAACACCGAGCTGCGCGGCCAGATCGCGACAGGAAGGCAGACGCGCCCCCGGCTGTAAACGGCCTTCACCAATCGCCTGCTCAATCAGCTGGCGCAACTGTTCGCTCAGCCCACGCGGCGTACCGCGCTGCAGCGTCAGCGAGAAAAGGGGGGATGGACCAGTCAGACTCTCATTTTTTGGCACTTTATCTGCTCCATTCAAAGGCCGAAAATCGCCTCATCAATCCCAGGAGGCAATAAGATGAGCGAACGTATCGATTTTCACCAGGCAGCACCGGCAGGCATGAAAGCACTGAGCGGCGTATACGGTTATCTGTCACAAACCGATCTGCCGCTCACTTTACTGGAACTGCTGTTCCTGCGCATATCGCAGATTAACGGCTGCGCTTACTGCATTGATATGCATACAAAAGCGCTGAACAAGGCGGGGATCGGCTGGGATAAAATTGTACTGACGTCGGTCTGGCACGAATCCGGCACTCTGTTCAGTGAAAAAGAGAAAGCGGCCCTGCAGTGGGCGGAGTGCCTGACGCTGATTGCACAGCATGGCGCGCCGGAAGCAAGTTATACCGCGCTGAGGGAGCACTTCAGTGATAAAGCAATTGTCGATCTGAATATCGCCATTGGCCTGATGAACACCTACAACCGCATGGCGATAAGTCTGAAAAAGCTGCCTGCCAGTGCGAATGCGTCATAAGTGAAACCGATGCGTGCGCCGCTGCGCGCGCATTTTAAGACTCACAAAAATGTAACATTATTTTTACACAAGAGGCTATCTGGCTGCTTTGTCGACAATTCAAACTATTCCGCATTGCATAATAAATCGCTAAAATTCAGATAATTAAATAATTCCGCACCGTTCATATCGATTCTGCCGTTGCACCATCATGGCGCTTTTCCGCAACATCCTTTCCGGGTTAACCCTCTGACTTAACAATAAAAAATCCCTAATCGCGCAGCCATGCTGATGATTAATTCTTATGCTGAATCATTTCTGCATTTAAAAAATAAACAAATGTTTAATTCAGGGGTGAGAATGTTATATTCGGATGACAAAGCATAACGTGCAGTTAACCCGTTATCACCGCTTTAACCTATACCTGAGACTTAACCTTTGAGAAATAGCGCAACGCGCTCGCAAGAAGCGTGACTATTTCGCCTGCAAAACTGTTGGGCTTCAGGTCAACAGAAGAGGAGATGTCGCCTCATGTGCAATTCAGCTGTAAACCTTGCGCTCGCGATGAGTGCCATGGCAAAGGACACCACTACCGCGCAGGAGCGCAAAGACGTTGACGTGCTGCTGATTGGCGCAGGTGTGATGAGCGCTACCCTCGGTGCATGGCTGCAGGATTTAGCGCCGGACTGGTCCATCGAAATGGTGGAGCGGCTGGACAGCGTGGCCGAGGAGTCGTCCAACGGCTGGAATAACGCCGGCACCGGTCATGCCGCCCTGGCCGAGCTGAACTATACGCCGCAGCAGGCGGATGGCAGCATCGACATCTCTAAAGCGGTGACGATCAACGAATCGTTCCAGATTTCCCGCCAGTTCTGGGCATATCAGGTCCAGAAAGGCAACCTGCGCAATCCCAAAAGCTTTATCCACAGCACGCCACACATGAGTTTTGTCTGGGGAGACGACAACGTCGAATTCCTGCGCAAACGCTATCAGGCGTTGCAGAAAAGCACCCTGTTCCGGGGCATGGCCTACTCCGAAGATCCGCAGCAGATTGCGCGCTGGATCCCGCTGGTCATGAATGGCCGCGATCGCCGTCAGAAAGTGGCCGCGACCTGGACGGAGATGGGCACCGATGTGAACTTCGGTGAAGTGACCCGTCAGCTGATTGCCTCCTTAGAGAAGAAGGCGAACTTCCGCCTGCGTCTGCGTCAGGAAGTGCGTGACCTGAAGCAGCTCGCCGACGGGCGCTGGCAGGTGACGCTGCAGTGTCTGAACAGCGGCAACCGCCGCACGCTGACAGCGGGCAAAATCTTTATCGGCGCTGGCGGCGCGGCATTGCCGCTGCTGCAGAAGGCCGGTATCCCGGAAGCGAACGGCTACGCCGGATTCCCGGTAGGGGGTTCATTCCTGGTGACGGAAAATCCGCAGGTGGTGGCGCAGCATATGGCCAAGGTCTACGGCAAAGCCAGCGTCGGCGCACCGCCGATGTCCGTGCCGCACGTTGACACCCGCGTACTGGATGGCAAGCAGGTGCTGCTGTTTGGCCCGTTCGCCACCTTCTCCACCAAGTTCCTGAAGCAGGGTTCGCTGATGGATATGTTCACCTCTCTGAACAGCAGCAACATGCTGCCGATGGTGAAAGTGGGGCTGAAAAGTTTCGATCTGGTGAAATACCTGATGGATCAGGTGCTGCAAAGCGATCGCGACCGTATGGACGCCCTGCGCGCCTACGTGCCGCAGGCGAAGCAGGAGGACTGGCGGTTAGTGACGGCCGGTCAGCGTGTGCAGATCATCAAGAAGGATGAGAAAGAGGGTGCTGTATTGCGCCTCGGCACCGAAGTGGTCGCCTCACAGGATGGGACGATTTCAGCACTGCTGGGCGCCTCACCGGGCGCCTCGACAGCGGCACCGATTATGCTGGAACTGCTGCATAAGGTCTGTCCTGAGCAGATGGCCACGCCGGAATGGCAGAATAAAATCCGCGCCGTCATCCCTTCCTGGGGCCGTAAGCTGAACGGTGACGTGGCCCTGACAGAGAAAGTGTTGGCCGAAACCAGCCGTATTCTGCAGCTCGACTACTCGCCGGTGACACCGATGGCGGCAAACGATGAAGGACGTGAAACCGCGTTCGTTGTCGGCAAGTAATTCCGCACCGCTGATAAAAAGGCCGCTCAGACTCTCTGAGCGGCCTTGAGAGCTGGGTTAGGTACTTAACCGAACCCGGCTCTTTCATTTTGGTTTCCGAAACATGCTTTGCACCTCTTCCTGCGATATTAGCTTTGCCTGATGACTCGCCATTCGATATTACTCGCACGCTCTCGCCTCATTTTTAAAATCGTAAAGTTACGATAAAAATATGAGTTCTTTGTCACACCCCGCCACACCCCTCTTTGTTACATTCCCGAACTCTCTATTTAAAAGTTTCTCATGTAAGAAATAAATAGTTCAGGTATGTTCAAGTCCGCATTAGCATCTGGAGTACTGGGTTCAGTAAGCGCAGGCGTAATCATTCCTGGAATCGGATTGGTACCGGGATGGATCGCCGGAGCCGCTTCAGGCGCCGCAGGTGCGGCCTTTACTTATGGATTAACCAGTTGGTGGTGATGAAGGCGGTAAAAAGAGTCATCCTTAATACGCTGCTAATCGTTTTAGCCCTGTTTTTAATTGACTATTTTATCCATGATTCACTGACGATAAAAAACGCAATTAAAATAGCGATCACTGGAATAGTGATAGGGCTGATAAATTATAAGCTTTATATCAAATAAAGCTGCCCGGCGTTGAATCAAAAAATCATCTTTAAAACGCTTATTCAATGAACTGACGTCATCATGTCGGACAGTTTATATCAGGCGATTTTCACGGCCTGGGTTCGTTATCGATAGGGACCCTGGCCTTTTTTATTGGCCGGTTGCCTGGTCGTCCTGGGGTTTCTCTATTAGGGTTAAGAGATCTTTTAGCTGAACACTCAGGAGGAAAAGGCATGTCTTACTCCCCTGCTTCACCGGAATTCACGCTGCTTGACCGCTACTGGCGGGCGGCGAACTACCTCTCCGTCGGGCAGATCTACCTGATGGATAACCCGCTGTTGCGCGAGCCACTCCGGCCGGAACATATCAAACCGCGCCTGCTGGGCCACTGGGGCACCACGCCAGGGCTGAATTTTATCTATGCCCACCTCAACCGGATTATCCGGCAGCAAAATCTGAACATGATCTACATCTGCGGACCCGGCCACGGCGGCCCCGGCATGGTGGCTAACACCTGGCTGGAGGGCAGCTACAGCGAAATTTATCCGCACATCAGCCAGGATGCGGCGGGCATGCAGCGCCTGTTTAAACAGTTCTCCTTCCCGGGCGGCATTCCCAGCCACGCGGCCCCGGAGACGCCCGGCTCAATTCATGAAGGGGGGGAGCTGGGCTATTCGCTCTCTCATGCATTTGGCGCGGCTTTCGATAATCCCGACCTGGTGGTGCCCTGCGTCATCGGCGACGGCGAAGCGGAAACCGGACCGCTGGCGTCCAGCTGGCACGGCATCAAATTCCTCAATCCGCAACGTGATGGCGCGGTGTTACCTATTCTGCATCTCAACGGCTACAAGATTGCTAACCCGACGCTGCTGGGTCGCAGCAGCGATGAAGATCTGCGTCAGCTGTTCAGCGGTTACGGCTATGAGCCGCTGTTTGTCAGCGGACATGAGCCGGAGAAAATGCATCCGTTAATGGCGGAAGCGCTGGACAATGCTCTGGCAAAAATCACCGCCTTCCAGCGTGAGGCGCGCCAGGGCAACGCCACGACCGATGTGCCGCGCTGGCCGATGATTATCCTGCGCAGCCCCAAAGGCTGGACCGGCCCCAAAACGGTCGACGGCAAAAAAGTAGAGGATTTCTGGCGGGCGCATCAGGTGCCGGTCGCCGCCTGTCGTGAAGATGAAGGTCATCGTCAGATTCTGGAAACGTGGATGCGAAGCTACCAGCCGGATGATCTGTTCGATGAACAGGGTCGCCTGAAGCCGGAGCTGCAGGCGCTGGCGCCGGAGGGCGACAAGCGCATGGGGGCTTCACCTTATGCTAATGGCGGCCTGTTGCGCCGTGAGCTGGAGACGCCCGAGCTCGCCGCGTTTGCCTGCGAGGTCGGCGAACCGGGTTCACAGATGGCGCAGGCTACCGAGCATCTGGGACGCTACCTCAGCGTGCTGTTTCAGCGAAACCGCGACAACTTCCGGCTGTTTGGCCCGGATGAAACCGCCTCAAACCGCCTGACGCCGGTCTTCGACGTGACCAGCCGCACCTGGCTGGAAAGAACAGAGCCCTACGACGAGCAGCTGGCGCGCGATGGCCGCGTCATGGAAATTCTCAGTGAACATCAGTGTCAGGGCTGGCTGGAGGGCTATCTCCTGACCGGCCGTCACGGGCTGTTCAACTGCTATGAAGCCTTTATCCACATCATCGATTCCATGTTTAACCAGCATGCCAAGTGGCTGAAAGTCACGCGTAAGCTGGGCTGGCGTAAACCCATCTCCTCACTCAACTATCTGCTCTCTTCGCACGTCTGGCGCCAGGACCACAATGGCTACAGCCATCAGGACCCCGGCTTTATCGATCACGTTGCCAATAAGAAAGCGGACATCGTACGTATCTATCTGCCGCCCGATGCCAATACGCTGCTCTGGGTAGGCGACCACTGTCTGCGCACCTGGGACCGCATTAATGTCATTGTGGCGGGCAAACAGCCTGCGCCGCAGTGGCTCGACATGGCCAGTGCCATAACCCACTGCGAAGCGGGCATGGGCGAATGGCGCTGGGCGGGCACTACGCCCGATAATGCACAGCCGGATGTGGTGATGGCCTGTGCCGGTGATGTGCCCACCATGGAAACCCTGGCGGCCGTCGATCTGCTGCGCGAGATGCTGCCAGAACTGCGGATCCGGGTGGTAAACGTGGTCGATTTAATGGCGCTGCAGACGCAGGATCAGCACCCGCATGGCAAATCCGACGCGGAATTTGATGCGCTGTTTACGCAGGATAAACCGGTGATTTTTGCCTTCCACGGCTATCCGACGCTGGTGCATCGCCTGACCTATCAGCGCACCAATCATCGCAACTTCCACGTGCGTGGCTTCAATGAAGAGGGCACCACCACCACGCCATTTGATATGACGGTACTCAACGAACTGGACCGCTATCATCTGGCGCAGGAGGCGATTCTGCGCGTGCCCGGGCTGGCGGATGCTCATCCCGCGCTGCTGGAGGATTTGCAGCAGCGTCTGGCCGCGCATCACCAGTATGTCCGCGAACATGGCGAGGATCTGCCGGAGGTGCAGAACTGGAAATGGCCATCCGCCACTGCACCAGGCGCGCCTGACTAAGCGGCCTGCAGCGCGTCGGTCACCATCCAGACGGTGGTCGCCACCAGCGACAGCGCCATCAGGCTGTTAAACAGCTGGCGCTTCCAGGCAATCTGCAGATGGCTGCGCAGGCGGTCGCCCAGCGCAGCCCAGATCAGGATGCAGGGCAGATTGAGCAGCATGAAGCAGATCATCACCGTGACGACGCCGCTGCTGGCGCTGTAGAGCAGTGCCACGTTGCTGGCCATCAGCCAGGCTTTGGGGTTAATCGCCTGGAAACAGGCGCCACCCAGCAGCGTCATCGGCTGCGGCCGGGTTCGCGTTTCGGGGGCGGCAGCACGAAATATCTTCCAGGAGAGCCACAACAGATAGGTGCAGCCTGCCAGCGTCAGCGGCAGGCGAATCGCCGACATCCAGTGCAGCAGCACCTCCAGCGCCATTCCGGCAATCACCGTTTGCACCGCACAGCCCAGTAAAATGCCGAACATCATCGGCAGGGTGCGCCGCATGCCAAAATTGACCCCGGAGGTCGCCAGCAACAGATTGTTCGGGCCTGGCGTAATCGACATGACGGTGACGTAACTGAAGAAAGAGGGATCAAGCATGGTGGCGCTCCTGAAAGTGGACAGAGCTCTATGCTACGGCGCGGAAAAGAATGGTAACAGTGACACAAAATCACTATTGTGATGGTTACAGTTTACGTTTGCAACAATTGTACCCATCCAATCCGGAGGCTACTGTGTCCCTTGCTCCCTCTTCCGATCAGCGTCTTTATCAGCAGCTGGCGGACAGCTTCGCTGAGGCCATCCACCAGGGCACGCTGAAACCGGGCAAACGCCTGCCAGCGATCCGGCGTGTCGCTCAGTCCCATCAGGTCAGTGTGAATACGGTGCTGAATGCCTGGCAGCTGCTGGAAGATCGCGGTCTGATTGAGGCTCGGCCGCAGTCGGGCTACTACGTGCGCGGCGTGCTGCCCGCCGTGACCCGTCACGGTGAGCATAAGACCCGGGTACGCGACCCCGGCAGCGGTAAACTCGACCTGATTGATAAGGTGTTTGCCGCACAGAACCATCCCGACTACGTCAATATCTCGCTGGCCTGCCCGCAGGACAGTGAACTTTTCCCTGCGACCCGCATCGCCCGGATCACGGCTTCACTGCTGCGCCGTCATCCCAATCTAATCGGGCGCTATGCGCTTCCGCCCGGTAGTGAGCGCTTACGGGAGGAGATTGCGCGCCGGGCGCTGCACGCCGGACAGCGGCTGACCGCCGATGAGATCACCCTGACCCACGGCTGCATGGAAGCCCTGCAGCTGGCATTACGTGCGGTCACGCAGCCCGGCGACTGTGTCGGGCTGGAGTCGCCGACCTACTTCTTCCTGTTTCCACTACTGGCGTCGCTGGGCCTTAAAGCGCTGGAAATCCCCACCGATCCGCAGCATGGCCTGTCGCTGGATGCGCTGGAGATGCTGCTGCAGGAGCAGCGCATCAAGGCACTGATTGCCATGCCCGGTGTGCAGAACCCGCTGGGCTGCGGCATGTCGCTGGCAAACAAGAAGCGGCTGGCAAAGTTAGTGAATACTTACCATATTCCGCTGATCGAAGATGGACTGTATGACGAGTTGCAGTTCGACTGGCCCCTCTCGCCCGCTGTGAAAGCGTTTGATCGCGATGGCTGGGTGATCTACTGCACCAGCTTCACCAAAACCGTGGCACCCGACTTCCGGATTGGCTGGACCGCTGCCGGCCGTTTTCACGACGCGATTGCCCGGCTCAAAGCGGTTTCGTCGATGGCTGAATCGGCCCTGCTGTCAGAAACACTGGCGGAGTTTCTTGCGTCCGGCGGTTACGATCACCACCTGCGCACCCTGCGCCGTCGCTACGCAGCCAATCTGGATGAGGCGCGGGGACTGATCGCCCGCTACTTCCCGCAGGGCACCCGCGCCACGCTGCCGCGCGGAGGATTCGTCTTCTGGGTCGAGTTACCCGGCAACGTGAAGACCACGGAGATGTTTGACCGGCTGCTGCAGGAGCAGATCTGCGTCACGCCTGGCGCGCTCTATTCCCTGAGCGAGCGTTACAACCATGCGCTGCGTCTCTCCTGCTGTTATCCGTTTGATGCGCGCTATAGCCGGGCGATTCAGCGCGCCGGAGAGATTGCCTGTGAACTGTCAGGACTCCCGGCTGGCGAGGCTCAGGGCGTCCCGTTGCGGCCCCAGACGGTGTAACCACGCCGTTCGGTCAGGCGCTCGTAATAGGTGCGAACCGCCGGATAATCGGGATGCTCAAGCGGCGTCTCAAACCAGCGGTTTACCGCCAGACCAATCGGAATGTCGGCCAGGGTGAAATTGCGTCCGGCAACGTAGCGACCGGTTTTTTCCAGCTGCTGATTAAGGATGCTCATGGTGTGCGCCCAGCCTTTGCAGGCCGCTGCCAGCAGGCGCGGATCCTGATGAGCCGGAGAGTTTCTTACCAGCGACATGAAAGCGTAGCGCCAGGAGGTATTCAGTTCTGTGGCCTGCCAGTCCATCCACTGATCGACCGGTGCACGCGCCTGCGGATTAGGCGAATAAAGCCACTCGCCGCCATAGGCATTCGCCAGATAGCGCAGGATGGCGTTAGATTCCCAGATGACTAAGTCATCATCTTTCAGCACCGGCACCATCGCATTCGGATTGAGTGCCATGAACTCCGGCAGATGCGTGGAGCGGAAACCGTCGCCCCACTCTTCGCGCTGGTAATCCAGATCCAGCTCGTCACACAGCCATAATACTTTGCGCACGTTGATTGAGGAGGCGCGTCCCAGGATCGTTAGCATGCAGAGTCTCCGGTAGAATCTTTAACTTATTGATAACGCTGTTAGCTGTTATAAGCAATCATCTGGCAGAGAAAAGGCCACCCAGAACACCCTCAGCAAGGAGTCACCATGCAGGTCGCGTTTAAGCAAGTCGATGTGTTTACTTCATCAGCCTTTAACGGCAATCCGCTGGCGGTCATTATGGATGCGCAGGGGTTAAGCGACAGCCAGCTGGCCGCCATTGCCCGCTGGACTAATTTGTCGGAGACCACCTTTGTGCTGCCGCCTGAGCATGCGGAAGCCGACTATCGGGTGCGCATTTTTACCGTTAAAGGCGAGCTGCCGTTTGCCGGTCATCCCACGCTGGGTACGGCGCACGCCCTGCTGGAGGCCGGCTGGCCAACCCGCACACCCGGCGAGATTGTGCAGGAGTGCGGCGTCGGTAACGTCACGGTGAAGATTAATGAGACGGGTGAACTGGCGTTTGCCGCCCCGGCTGCCACGCTGACACCCTGGCAGGATGCGCTGATGGCGAAGGCGTTAAACAGCGAGGCTTTCGATCTGACGCAAAGCCCGACGGTGGTTGATATGGGTATCCGCTGGCTGCTGGTGCCGATGACCAGCGCCCACGCGGTGCTGGCGCTGCAGCCCAGCGTCAGCGAACTCGATCGTCTGCTTAAACAGGCGGACGTATCGGGGATAATGGTGTTTGGCCGCCTGCCGCAGGGAGAAGAGGAGCAGTATGAAGTACGCGCCCTGCTGGTCGAGAATGGCAGCCTGACCGAAGATCCGGTGACGGGCAGTGCCAACGCCTGCCTGGCGCGTTACTTTGCCATGGCGGGACAGACCACAGGCTATCGTGTGCGTCAGGGCACGGCGCTGCAGCGTGCCGGTCGGGTAAACGTGACCTTCGATAGTGGCACGATCTGGATTGGCGGCCATACCGTCACCGTCATCGACGGCACAATCGCGCTGTAAGGCTGGCGGCATCGGCGGGCCACGATGCCGCCGGGGGTTAAATGCCCTGCCCGCCTGAGGCTTCGATGCGCTGCGCGGTGATCCAGCCGGTTTCATCACTGAGAATCGCGCTGATGGCATCGCCGATATCGTCCGGTAATCCCACCCGGCCCAGCGCCGTCAGTGCAGCAATCTGATCGTTAATCTCCCGGGTGTCACGCACCCGGCCTCCGCCGAAGTCCGTTTCTATCGCCCCGGGTGCCAGAATATTGACCCGAATCCGTCTCGCCCCCAGCTCCTTCGCCTGATAGCGGGTCAGCACCTCCATCGCCCCTTTCATTGATGCGTAGGTCGCAGAGCCCGGATAGACCAGCCGGGTCAGACCGCTGGAGATGTTCAGGATGCGGCCTCCGTCGTTGATCAGCGGCAGCAGCTTCTGGGTCAGAAAATAGGGACCTTTGAAATGGACATTCACCAGGGCGTCAAATTCCGCCTCCGTGGTATCGGTAAACGGCTTATAGTGACCGTGCCCGGCGTTGTTCACTAAATAGTCAAAGCGATCCCGTTGCCACTGCTGCTGCAGGGCCTCTTTCACCTGCCCGACAAAGCGATCGAACTGACCGGTTTCGCCGACATCCAGCGCCAGCGCCACTGCACGCCGTCCCATCGCCTCAATCTCTTTGACAACCGCCTGCGCCTCATCGGCATGAGTGCGGTAGGTCAGGATGATATCGGTGCCTCTGGCAGCCAGTTTTAACGCGCCGTTACGGCCTAAACCGCGATTTGCACCGGTAATTAACGCAACTTTCTGATTCATCTCTCACACCTGTTGAAAAGTTGAACACGTGTTAAGGATATTCGCGAATTATTGATCTATAAACAGTGTAAAAAGCGCATCACTGTTTCAATAAAAACAACAATCGGTGAACAACATGGACAAAATTCACGCAATGCAGGTATTTGTGCGGGTGGCCGAAATGGGCAGTTTTACCCGCGCGGCAGAGAGTTTAGGCGTGCCTAAAGGCAGCGTATCGCGGCAGATACAGGCGCTGGAGAATCAAATGGCAACCCGTTTGCTGCATCGCACCACGCGCCGGGTGCAACTGACTCAGGATGGACTGGTCTATTACGATCGCTGTCTGGACCTGCTGTCGATGATCGACGATATGGACAGTCTGTTCCAGCACGATCCCGCCACGCTCAGCGGCAAGCTGCGGGTCGATATGTCCGTCGCGATGGCGACCGGTTTTATCCTTCCCCGCCTGCCGGAATTTTTGCAGCACTACCCTGGCGTAGAGATTGAACTGAGCAGCAGTGACCGTCAGGTGGATGTGATCCGGGAAGGCTTTGACTGTGTTATCCGGGTCGGCGAGCTGAAGGATTCGGGACTGATCGCGCGAAAAATTGGCACCCACACCTTGATCAACTGCGCCAGCCCTGGCTACCTTTCGCGTTTCGGGATGCCGGTCCGGCTGGAGGAGCTGTCGCAGCATGCGATGGTCCACTACAGCCAGCAGCTGGGCCAGGCCGCACCGGGTTTTGAATATTTTGATGGCAGGCAGTGCCACTATGTTCACACCGGCGGCGCGGTGACCGTGAACAGCACCGAAACCTACCGCGCCGCCTGTCTGGCTGGATTAGGCATTATTCAGGTGCCGGCGGCCGGCATTCAGCCCCTGCTGGAAAACGGCGAGCTGGTCGAGGTGCTGCATCGCTTCCCTGCCAGGCCCATGCCGATCCACCTGCTCTATCCGCACCGGCGCAATGTGGCGCGTCGCGTGCGGGTTTTTATGGAGTGGCTGAGTCAGGTGCTGCAGGAGTACGTCACCTGAGCGACTATACTCTGATTTTAATGACAAACAGGACAGTGAAGGTCTATGACAGACAAGCAGGAACATTCGCAGGATACACAGCCAGAGAAACCGCTTATCGACATTAAAACCGGCAATCAGACCGTGGACCAGTCGATTGTCCGCGTGTCGCGTTTTGCCGCCTGGTTTCAGGCCATTCCGGCGGTGGCGCATTTTATCCGTGCCCTTGAGCGCTTTAACGACCGGCTCGGCAGCCAGTTTGGTGCGGCCATTACCTATTTCTCATTTTTATCGCTGATCCCGATTCTGATGGTGTCGTTTGCCGCCGTGGGTTTTGTACTCGCCTCCAATCCGGATCTGCTGACCGATATCATCAATAAAATCGTCAGCAGCATCAGCGACCCGACGCTGGCGACCACGCTGAAGAATACGGTGAATACCGCCATTCAGCAGCGCGCCACGGTGGGGATCTCCGGTTTACTGCTGGCGCTCTATTCCGGTCTGAACTGGATGGGGAATCTGCGGGAAGCCATTCGTGCCCAGTCGCGCGACGTCTGGGAACGCAATCCTGATGACCAGGAGAAGATCTGGAAACGCTACATCCGCGATTTCCTGTCGCTGACCGGCCTGATGCTGGCCCTGATCATTACGCTTTCGCTGACCTCAGTGGCGGGGTCTGCCCAGGCGACCATCGTGAGCGCCCTGGGGCTGGATGGCATCGACTGGCTGCGGCCTGCGATGACCATTATCGCCACCTCGATTTCTGTGCTGGCTAACTACCTGCTGTTTCTCTGGATTTTCTGGATCCTGCCACGACATAAGCCACGCAAGAAGGCGCTGTTCCGCGGGACGCTGCTGGCGGCCATCGGTTTTGAGGTGATCAAGTTTGTCATGACGCTGACCCTGCCAAAGCTGGCAACCTCCCCTTCAGGCGCGGCCTTTGGTTCCGTGCTCGGCCTGATGGCGTTCTTCTACTTCTTCGCCCGTCTGACGCTGTTCTGTGCGGCATGGATCGCCACAGCTAAATATAAAGACGATCCGCAGATGCCTGAAGCGGGCAGCGCAGCACGACGCAAAACGTCCTGATCTGTTAACAACAGCGGAAAACACCTCCCCTCGGCTATTTTTTACTCAGATAACAGGATGAATAGCTGAGGGGTCACTTTTATTTAGCCCTTTCACAGAGTATCCCGCCAGATATCGTCCGGTTTACCCCGGTATCACCCGGCATTCGCCGCACCACAGAAATTATCCTCTTTTTGCCCGCTGAAGCCAGGCGCGGCGCGGGTTTTCGCCATTGAATGCGGTCAGTCAGGTGCGTAAGATTCTTTGTCTGTATTTACAAATAAGAAACAGTTATGCAAGCCTCCCTCTCAGACACACTCGACAAACAGCAGGACCCCGCACCGGTTAACTCACGCAGTAAAGTGGTGATAGCCTCACTGGTCGGCACGGCCATCGAATTCTTCGACTTTTATATTTATGCCACGGCTGCGGTGATTGTTTTTCCCCATATTTTCTTCCCGCAGGGTGATGCCACCGTCGCCACGCTACAGTCGCTCGCCACTTTCGCTATCGCCTTTATTGCGCGTCCGATTGGCTCTGCCCTGTTTGGTCACTTTGGCGACCGCGTAGGACGTAAGGCCACCCTGGTTGCCTCGCTGCTGACCATGGGGATCTCCACCGTGGTGATTGGCCTGCTGCCGGGCTATGAAACCATTGGTGTGATGGCGCCGCTGCTGCTGGCGCTGGCGCGTTTTGGTCAGGGGCTGGGCCTGGGCGGCGAATGGGGTGGCGCAGCGCTGCTGGCAACGGAAAACGCTCCGGCGAAGAAGCGTGCGCTCTATGGCTCCTTCCCGCAGCTGGGCGCGCCGATCGGCTTTTTCTTTGCTAACGGCACCTTTCTGCTGCTCTCGTGGCTGCTGACTGACGAGCAGTTTATGCAGTGGGGCTGGCGCGTTCCCTTCATTCTCTCTGCCGTACTGGTGCTGATTGGCCTCTATGTGCGCGTTTCGCTGCATGAAAGTCCGGTGTTTGCCAAAGTGCAGAAAGAGCAGAAGCAGGTTCGGGTACCGATTGCGGCGCTGCTGAGCAGGCACCTGACTGCCACCATTCTCGGCACCTTTATCATGCTGGCGACCTATACGCTGTTCTATATCATGACGGTTTATTCAATGAGTTACGGCACCACGCCAGCGCCAGCGGGTCTGGGCATTCCGCGTAACAGTATGCTGTGGATGCTGATGCTGGCAGTCATTGGCTTTGGCGTGATGGTGCCGATTGCGGGCGTGCTGGCGGATCGCTTTGGTCGTCGCAAGACCATGATTACCATCACGCTGATGATTATCGCGTTTTCGTTCCTGTTCCCGGCGATGCTCGGTTCGGGTTCGCAGGCGCTGGTGATGGCGTTCCTGCTGCTGGGTCTGAGCATTATGGGGCTGACGTTTGGCCCGATGGGCGCACTGCTGCCGGAGCTGTTTCCGACCGAAGTGCGTTATACCGGTGCCTCGTTCTCCTACAATCTCTCCTCGATTCTGGGTGCCTCAGTTGCGCCTTACATCGCGACCTGGCTGAATGCCAGTTATGGCTTACAGGCGGTAGGGTTCTATCTGGCGTCGATGGCGGTGCTGACACTGATTGCGTTGCTCGCCTGTAAAGAGACGCGTCACCAGACGCTGTATGACGTGTAGTCCGGTAGGATGAAAGTCAGTAAAACCCGGCAGATGCCGGGTTTTTTTATGGGTTGGGTTTAGTCAATAAAGGGCGGTTCAGGGAGCATACATTTACTCCGCAGGGTTCAAAGTGTCGCCTTGAGGTTAGCCGACAGGCTCAGGGAGTATACGCCTTTCGCAAAGACGCAAAAGACGCTATCCCTGGCGGGCTCAGCGCGGGCCATCCCTGGCCCGCTATGCTTTGGCTACAGGCGTATGCTCCCATCGCTTTAAATTGATTGGCTGTCTGTTTGAAGATCCTGCATCGTGCTAATGGGCAGGGTTATTCTGGCAGCAATGCAGAAGCTTAAGGGCACAGGGAACACGGGCAGAAGAGGAAAGCGTCCCGCCGCCCGGATAAAAACGCCGGGAGCGTTTTTGAACAACGCAACGCGTTGGCCCGTTTACGGGCGCACCTCAGGGATGAGGTGCGTAATCGCGCGGGCCGAGCGGCCAGGGATTGGCTTAAGCGCCTTTCCGATCTGACCGTGTTGCCTGTGCAGGCTCGGTCTCACAGCGAAGCAGGCAGTGCAGGCGCCATTCCACCAGCGAACTTCTCAGGCAGTGTTCCCAAACAAAAAACCCCGGCAAGCCGGGGTTTGTTTTGCTGAAAACGGGGGTGCCGCTTATCAGCCTGCGACAGCGATACGCTTCATGTCGGTCATGTAGCCACGCAGTTTGCGGCCCACGATTTCAATCGGATGCTGGCGAACCGCTTCGTTGACGTCACGCAGCTGCGCGTTGTCTACCTGCGTTCCCTCAATGGCTTTACCCAGGTCGCCTGGCTGCAGCGTGGTCATGAACTCTTTCAGCAGCGGTACAGCCGCGAAGGAGAACAGGTAGTTACCATATTCGGCGGTATCCGAGATAACCACGTTCATTTCGTACAAACGCTTACGGGCAATGGTGTTAGCAATCAGCGGCAGCTCGTGCAGGGATTCATAGTAAGCAGACTCTTCGATGATGCCCGCATCAACCATGGTTTCAAACGCCAGCTCCACGCCCGCTTTGACCATGGCGACCATAACGACACCTTTGTCGTAGTACTCCTGCTCGTCGATCTTACCTTCAAACTGCGGCGCATTTTCGAACGCAGTTTTACCGGTCTCTTCACGCCAGGTGAGCAGGTTTTTGTCGTCGTTCGCCCAGTCGGCCATCATACCGGAAGAGAATTCGCCTGAGATGATGTCATCCATGTGCTTCTGGAACAGCGGAGCCATGATGGTTTTCAGCTGCTCAGACAGCGCGTATGCACGGATTTTTGCCGGATTAGAGAGGCGATCCATCATCAGGGTGATGCCGCCGAACTTCAGCGATTCGGTGATGGTTTCCCAGCCGAACTGAATCAGTTTTTCGGTGTACGCCGCGTCATGACCTTCCGCCACCAGCTTGTCGAAGCAGAGCAGTGAACCCGCCTGCAGCATGCCACACAGAATAGTCTGCTCACCCATCAGGTCAGATTTGACTTCTGCCACGAAAGAGGATTCCAGCACGCCAGCACGATCGCCACCGGTTGCGGCTGCCCAGGCTTTAGCAATCGCCATGCCTTCGCCTTTTGGATCATTTTCCGGGTGAACAGCGATCAGGGTCGGAACACCGAAGCCACGCTTATACTCTTCACGCACTTCTGTACCCGGACACTTCGGTGCCACCATGACGACAGTGATATCTTTGCGAATGCTCTCGCCCACTTCAACGATGTTGAAGCCGTGTGAGTAGCCCAGCGCAGCGCCATCTTTCATCAGCGGCTGAACAGCCTGAACCACCGCAGAGTGCTGTTTGTCTGGCGTCAGGTTTACCACCAGGTCCGCCTGCGGGATCAGCTCTTCGTAGGTTCCCACTTTGAAACCATTATCGGTCGCTTTGCGCCATGAAGGGCGTTTCTCAGCAATCGCTTCAGCACGCAGTGCATAGGCGACATCCAGACCGGAATCACGCATGTTCAGACCCTGGTTCAGGCCCTGTGCGCCACAGCCAACGATAACGACTTTTTTGCCCTTCAGGAAACTCGCACCATCTGCGAACTCATCGCGCGCCATGAAACGACATTTGCCTAATTGCGCCAGCTGATTGCGCAGATTCAGTGTGTTGAAATAGTTAGCCATGGGTACTCCGGTAAGTTGTGTTTGCTTTTTTTGTTCAGGAACGGCGTGTCATGCAGCGCCGCGAATGACCCCATCATATGACAGGAATTCTGTTGCTTAAATTGATATATTAACAACGTCACATTGCAATAAATGCAACACCACCCAGAGGCGACGCGCACATGGATTTACGGGATCTGAAACTGTTTCTTCATCTGGCAGAAAGCTGCCACTTCGGGCGCAGCGCGCGTGCTATGCACGTCAGCCCTTCCACGCTGTCACGCCAGATCCAGCGGCTTGAAGAGGATGTCGGCCATGCGCTGTTTCTGCGTGATAACCGTACCGTCACGCTGACGGAGGCGGGTGAACGCCTGCGTCAGTTTGCCCAGCAGACGCTGCTGCAGTATCAGCAACTGCGTCATGTCATGGATCTCAATGGTCCGTCACTCAGCGGCGAGCTGCGGCTGTTCTGCTCGGTAACGGCGGCCTACAGCCATCTGCCGCCTATCCTCGACCGCTTTCGCGCCGAACATCCGCAGGTGGAAATTAAACTGAATACCGGCGATGCCGCGGATGCGCTGGAAAAAGTTCACTCCGGTGATGCCGATCTGGCGA
This sequence comes from Pantoea sp. ARC270, assembly GCF_003236725.1. Classification (NCBI taxonomy): domain Bacteria; kingdom Pseudomonadati; phylum Pseudomonadota; class Gammaproteobacteria; order Enterobacterales; family Erwiniaceae; genus Pantoea; species Pantoea sp. ARC270. Next base: position 11,463 of record NZ_PUGA01000010.1, on the reverse strand, counting down.
TTGCCGGACGCCCTGAAACGCTGCCAGCCAGCATTGATTTTATGCCACTGGGGCTGATCCCGCTGGTCCTGATTGCGCCCGCCTTACCCTGTGCCGTTCGTACGCAGGCTACACAGCCACAGCCAGACTGGGCACAGATTCCGTTTATTCTGCCGGACCAGGGTCCGGCACGGCGGCGTATCGATCTCTGGTTCCGCCGCCATCGCATTCCTAACCCGCTGATTTACGCCACGGTGTCGGGGCATGAAGCGATTGTCTCGATGGTGGCGCTGGGATGCGGCATCGCGTTGCTGCCGCATGTGGTGCTGGAAAACAGCCCGGAACCGGTGCGTAACCGCGTGATGATGCTGGAAAATGTTGAATCGGTCGCGCCGTTTGAACTCGGCATCTGCGTACAAAAAAAGCGGCTCGGTGAGCCGCTGATCAGTGCCTTCTGGAGCCAGCTGTAATCAGCTGCCTGACAGGAAGAAGCGGAACGCCGGGTTCTGGCTTTCATCATGAAAGTCATAGCCCAGATCGGTGAGATGCTCTTCGAAACGCGGCTCATCGCTGCCCAGTTCAAAGGCCGCCAGCACGCGGCCATAATCAGTGCCGTGGCTGCGGTAGTGAAACAGCGAGATATTCCAGTGCGTGCCAAGCGTCTGCAGAAACTTCAGCAACGCGCCGGGTGCCTCCGGAAATTCAAAGCTGAAAAGCCGTTCACGCAGCGGTTTGGAAGGTCGTCCGCCCACCATGTAACGCACGTGCAGCTTTGCCATCTCATCATCAGAGAGATCGACCACCTGATAGCCGCCGTGGGTCAGTTCGCTGATAATCTCGCTGCGCTCCTCGACGCCACGGGTCAGCCTGACACCAACAAAGATGCAGGCTTTATCCGCGTCAGCGTAGCGGTAATTGAACTCCGTGATGGCACGCCCGCCCAGCGTCTGGCAGAAGCGTAAAAAGCTCCCCTGCTGTTCCGGGATGGTCACAGCCAGCAGCGCCTCACGCTGTTCGCCCAGCTCGCAGCGCTCAGAGACATATCGCAGGCCGTGAAAATTGACGTTGGCCCCGGATAAGACATGCGCCAGCCGTTCGCCTTTGATCTCATGCTGCTGGATATACTTCTTCATGCCCGCCAGCGCCAGCGCCCCGGAAGGCTCCGCCACGGCACGGACATCTTCGAACAGATCCTTCATTGCTGCGCAGATGGCATCGCTGTCGACGGTGATGATGTCGTCAAGATACGCTTTGCACAGGCGAAAGGTTTCGCTGCCGATACGCTTCACCGCCACGCCTTCGGCAAACAGCCCGACGCGGGGCAGATCGACCGGATGACCCGCCTCCAGCGCCGCCTTCAGACAGGCTGAATCTTCTGACTCCACCGCAATCACTTTGATTTGCGGCATCAGCTGTTTAATCAGCACCGCCACACCGGCTGCCAGACCGCCCCCGCCAACCGGGACAAAGACCCGATCCAGATGCGCATCCTGCTGCAGCAGCTCCATCGCCAGCGTGCCCTGTCCGGCAATCACTGCCGGATGGTCAAACGGTGGCACGAAGGTGTAGCCGCGCTGTTCCGACAGTTCGATCGCTTTAGCTTTCGCCTCATCAAAGTTGGCACCAAACAGGTAAGCCTCACCGCCAAACGCGCGCACCGCATCTACCTTGATATCGGCTGTCGCCAGCGGCATCACGATCAGTGACTTAATGCCCAGCTTGCTGGCGGAGAGCGCCACGCCCTGTGCATGGTTACCGGCGGAGGCCGTTACCACGCCGCGCGCTTTCTGCTCTTCGTTCAGGCCGGCAATCATCGCGTAAGCACCGCGCAGCTTGAAACTGTGCACCGGCTGGCGATCTTCCCGCTTCACCAGAATGGTGTTGCCAAGACGCGATGATATTTTTTCCATCTTCTGCAGCGGCGTTACCTGTGCGACTTCGTACACCGGTGAACGCAACACTGCGCGCAAATACTCGGCGCCGCAGGGTGCGTCGGGTAGCGGTTGAGACTCGGCCATGGTCAGCCTCCCAGCTTGCTCTTATCGCGGACAGCACCTTTATCAGCACTGGTCGCAAGTGAGGCGTAAGCACGCAGCGCGAACGAGACTTCACGCTGACGATTGATCGGCGTATAGGCCGCATCGCCACGTGCCTGCTGTTCTTCACGGCGGGCGTGCAGTTCATCATCCGGCACGGCAAGTCTGATGCCGCGGTTCGGGATGTCGATCTCAATGGTGTCGCCATCTTTCACCAGCGCAATGGTGCCGCCGTTTGCCGCTTCAGGTGAGGCGTGACCGATAGAGAGACCGGAGGTGCCGCCAGAGAAACGACCGTCGGTGATCAGGGCGCAGCTTTTGCCCAGTCCCATCGATTTCAGATAGGTGGTCGGATAGAGCATCTCCTGCATGCCCGGCCCGCCTTTTGGCCCTTCGTAGCGGATCACGACCACGTCGCCAGCCACCACTTTGCCGCCCAGGATCGCTTCAACAGCATCATCCTGACTTTCGTAGACTTTAGCCGGGCCGGTGAAGGTCAGGATCTCTTTGTCTACGCCTGCGGTTTTAACGATACAGCCATCTTCTGCGATGTTGCCGTAGAGTACGGCCAGACCACCATCCTGCGAATAGGCGTTTTCGCGGGTACGGATACAGCCTTCAGCACGGTCATCATCCAGCGTGTCCCAGCGGCAGCTCTGCGAGAATGCCTGGGTGGTGCGGATGCCCGCCGGACCGGCACGGAACATCTCTTTTACCGCCTGATCGCTTGTGAGCATGATGTCGTACTGATCCAGCGTTTCACGCATCGTCTGCTGCAGGATATTTCGGGCGCTGCTGTCGAACAGACCTGCGCGATCCAGCTCGCCGAGAATCGCGTAAACACCACCCGCGCGATGCACATCTTCCATGTGATATTTCGGGGTACTTGGCGCGACTTTACAGAGCTGAGGGACTTTGCGTGACAGGCGATCGATGTCAGAGATATTGAAGTCGATATCGCCTTCCTGCGCGGCTGCCAGCAGGTGCAGTACGGTATTAGTGGAACCGCCCATGGCGATATCCAGCGTCATGGCGTTTTCGAAAGCGGCCTTGTTGGCGATGCTCCGCGGCAGCACGTTGACGTCATCCTGTTCATAGTAACGTTTGGTCAGGCTGACGATGCGCTTACCGGCGTTGATGAACAGCTCTTTACGATCGGCGTGAGTGGCCAGCAGGGAGCCGTTGCCTGGCTGCGACAGGCCGAGTGCTTCGGTCAGGCAGTTCATTGAGTTCGCGGTAAACATGCCGGAGCAGGAGCCGCAGGTCGGACAGGCAGAGCGTTCGATCTGCTCACTGTCGGCGTCGCTGACGTTCGGGTTGGCACCCTGAATCATCGCATCCACCAGATCCAGCTTGATGATCTGGTCAGAAAGCTTGGTTTTACCGGCTTCCATCGGTCCGCCTGAAACGAAGATCACCGGGATATTGAGGCGCAGTGACGCCATCAGCATCCCCGGCGTGATTTTGTCGCAATTGGAGATACAGACCATGGCGTCGGCGCAGTGTGCGTTCACCATGTACTCGACCGAGTCAGCAATCAGTTCACGCGAAGGCAGTGAATACAGCATGCCGCCATGACCCATGGCAATACCGTCATCCACCGCGATCGTGTTGAACTCTTTAGCCACACCGCCTGATGCTTCGATCTGTTCGGCGACCAGTTTACCAAGGTCACGCAGGTGAACGTGGCCCGGGACAAATTGGGTGAATGAGTTAACCACAGCGATAATCGGCTTACCGAAATCGTCATCGGTCATTCCTGTCGCGCGCCATAAGGCACGGGCACCCGCCATATTACGGCCGTGGGTGGTGGTGGCGGAACGGTACTTAGGCATGCTCTATTTACTCCAGTAAGAAAAAGCTCGCGGACGTCAGATGACGTCCGCGCTGTATCTGATTATGGATTAACCGGATCTAACCAGCCCCATTTGTCTTCGGTTTCGCCGGTGAACAGACCAAAGAAGGCCTGCTGGATGCGTTTGGTCACCGGGCCACATTTGCCTTCGCCCACCTGAATACGGTCAACGCTGCGCACCGGGGTAATTTCTGCAGCGGTACCAGACATAAACACTTCATCAGCCAGATAGAGGGATTCACGCGACAGGGTCTGCTCGCGCACTTCAATGCCCATATCACGCGCCAGGGTGATGATGGCATCACGGGTGATGCCCGGCAGAGCTGAAGAGGTGAATGGCGGGGTAAAGAGCACGCCATCTTTAACTTCAAACAGGTTTTCGCCCGCACCTTCTGAGATCAGGCCATTGGTATCCAGCGCGATACCTTCCTGATAGCCGTGACGACGGGCTTCGCTGCCCACCAGCAGTGAGGAGAGATAGTTACCGCCCGCTTTTGCGGCAGTTGGCAGGGTATTCGGCGCCACACGGCTCCAGGAGGAGACCATCGCATCAATGCCGTTTTCCAGAGCTTCCGCACCCAGGTACGCGCCCCACGGGAAGGCTGCAATGATCACGTCGGTGGTAAAGCCATCTGGCGGGTTCACGCCCAGGCCCACATCGCCCACGAAGGCCAGCGGACGGATATAAGCACTTTTCAGTTTGTTCACGCGGATGACTTCGCGGCACGCTTCCATCAGCTCATCAACGCTGCTTTTAATCGGGAAACGGTAGATTTTGGCGGAGTCGTGCAGACGTTGCATGTGTTCACGGTGGCGGAACACAACCGGTCCTTTGTGAGAGTCGTAGCAGCGGACGCCTTCAAACACCGACGTGCCATAGTGCAACGCGTGGGACATGACGCTGACCTTCGCCTCTTCCCACTTAACCATCTCGCCATTGAACCAAATAAAGTCTGCTTTCTTCGTGCTCATTGTTATTCCCTCTCGCGGCTAGGCGCGGATTTGTTGTGTTGTCTGTTGTTGAATCTGAACGCATGCAACGTCAATCAATTTACTTAACTGCGAAGACAGTAAATCGACGGAGCGCTGGCTGGCAACGGTCATTTCAATATTAATGTTTTCCGCGTTGGCGACTGAAGCCATATTCATAGAACAGACCTGAAAACCGCGGTGGCGCACGACGCGTAAAATGCGCTCCAATATTTCAGGGCGGAAGCGGGCTTCGATAGACAATTGATGCTGGTTCATACGGTTTTCTCCATCATGTTTGCATTGCTGGCACCCGGCGGTACCAGTGGCCAGACGTTTTCATGCTCATCAATTGCAACATGCAGGAAGTAAGGACCTTCGCTGTTCAGCAGAGCATCAAGTGCGGCGTCGACCTGATCTTTACGGGTAATGCGCTGGCCGGGAATATTGAAAGCGCTGGCCAGCGTGAGGAAGTCGGGATTGTCAGAGAGATTGGTTTCGCTGTAGCGACCGTCGAAGAAGAGCTGCTGCCACTGACGCACCATGCCCAGACGCTGGTTATCCAGCAGCACGATTTTGACCGGCAGCTTTCCGCGCTTAATGGTGCCCAGCTCCTGAATATTCATCATGATTGAGCCGTCGCCCGAGACGCAGATTACCGTATCTTCCGGACGGGCGACCTGTGCACCGATGGCGGCAGGCAAACCAAAGCCCATCGTGCCTAAGCCGCTGGAGGTGATGAAGTTCTCCGGCGCGCTGAAGGCCATATGCTGGGCCGTCCACATCTGGTGCTGTCCGACATCGGTGGTGACCACCGCGCTGTCCGGTTTGCGCTCGGAGAGCTGCTTCAGCAGCAGCGGTGCATAGATTGCCTCGCCTGGATGATCGTAGCGCCAGGCGTGACTGGCCTTGAGTGCCTTCACCTCGTCGCGCCAGGCGTCGATGTGCAAAGGCTGACTCAGCGCGGGCAGCAGCGCGTTGAGATCGCCCTGCAGTGAGACGTGCGCGCGACGTAACTTATTTAACTCTGCGGGGTCGATGTCGAGATGAATCACGCTGGCGTGCGGCGCAAAGGTATCCAGCTTGCCGGTCACCCGATCGTCAAAACGGGCACCGACCGCAATCAGCAGGTCACACGCCTGAACAGCATAGTTAGCGGCTTTGGTGCCATGCATCCCCAGCATGCCCAGATAAACCTCGCTCTGCGCATCGACGCTGCCCAGACCTTTCAGGGTCGCAACGGCAGGGATGCCGGTTTCTTCTGCGAATGCACGCAGTGCCGGAACCGCCTGCGCCATGCCCACGCCTCCGCCAACATAGAGCATCGGTTTTCTGGCCTGGGTCATTATTGCCCGCGCCTCGCGGATGGCATGATGCGGCAGCGACTCTTCCTCCTCAACCGAAACCAGATGCGGCGCGGGTTCACCCTGCGCAATCTGAATATCTTTGGGAATATCAACCAGTACCGGCCCCGGACGCCCTGCCTGCGCCATGGCAAAAGCCTCAGCCATGATAGCGGGCAGCTCATCCAGTGACTCAACCAGGAAGCTATGTTTGGTGCAGGCCAGGGACAGTCCCAGCACGTCGATCTCCTGGAAAGCGTCAGTACCGATAAACGCAGACGAGACCTGACCGGTTACCGCAACGATCGGCACGGAGTCCATCATGGCATCAGCCAGACCGGTGATCAGGTTGGTAGCGCCGGGGCCGGAGGTGGCAATACAGACACCGGTTTTGCCGGTGGAGCGCGCATAGCCAATCGCGGCCATAACCGCCCCCTGCTCATGACGGCACAGTAGGTGTTCCACGCCGCCATCGTATAGCGCGTCGTATACCGGCATGATGGCGCCGCCAGGGTAACCAAATACGGTATCAACACCCTGCGCGCGTAAAGCCTGAACTACCCACTGAGCACCTGTCATCGCTATTCTCCTGTGTCCTGACGGGAACAACAGAATTTTATGCTACTGTTCATTGTTTGTTCCTTGCAGATTTACTGATATTTCCCCGGGTCGAAAAAAAACCCCCGGACCTTTCGGTGCGGGGGTTTTTTCGGATTCGAGGCTTGATTTTTAAGCCTTTCTTTCTCCAAGCGTTGCCCCGCACGGTAGGTTAATAACCACCACCACGCTAATCACGACCAGGCTAATCACTTGTAGAAGGGCTTTCATGTGTTGTTCAATTCTTTTACGTGTTCGAAGTAATGCCTACAGAGTTATCATAGTCAGGGGCCATAACACAACTTTTTTTGCAGGTTTTTTTTAGCGCGGGAGATTAAATCCCGTCCTATCGATTTGTAATACAAGTAATAATTACAAGATGATAAATATTCATCACTTTACTGACGTAATGATGTTCTGCTGAATTTACGTGCAGTTTCGCAGCACGATGAGAGTCAGTGAAAGTGACTTCAATTTCTTGTGCAGTGCGTCGGAATCGTCAGAAGGCGTACTCGCTTTCCTTTTCGGTGCTGATCAGACTGATGGCAACAAGGAGTGAGTATGTCATTGTCTAAAGTTCTGACCCGCGCAGCATTAGGCGTGGAAGCGCCGCTGGTGACCATTGAGGCTCACATCAGTAATGGCCTGCCTGCACTGACGCTGGTGGGTCTGCCTGAAACCACGGTCAAAGAGGCGCGTGAGCGGGTTCGCAGCGCCATTATCAACAGCGGTTTTACCTTCCCGGCCAGACGGGTCACCATCAATCTGGCTCCAGCGGATTTACCCAAAGAGGGCGGGCGCTATGACCTGCCCATGGCAATTGCCATTCTGGTCGCCTCAGAGCAGCTTCCTGCGGATAAGCTGATGCACTTTGAGTTTCTGGGTGAACTGGCGCTGGATGGCGCGCTATGCGCCGTTCAGGGGGCAATTCCTGCGGCCATGATGGCCCTTCAGGCTGGGCGACAGCTGATTCTCTCTGCGGAAAATCAGCGTGACGCCGGGCTGATTCGTGAGGGCGCGTCACTGGTCGCCGCTCACCTCAGTGAGGTCTGCGCTTTTCTCCGTAATGCGCTGACATTATCACCGGCTCCCTACCCTGAGCATCAGCATGCCACGCCTGGGGACGATCTCGCGGATATCATCGGTCAGCAGCAGGGGCGCAGAGCACTGGAGATCACCGCGGCGGGCGGGCATAACCTGTTACTGATTGGGCCGCCTGGCACCGGCAAAACGATGCTCGCAACCCGTCTGCCTGGCATCATGCCCGCCTTAAGCGACCAGGAAGCGCTGGAGTGTGCGGCGATAGCCAGCCTGATAAACAGCACTGCCCTGCACCGACAGTGGCGCAGCCGGCCTTTCAGGTCGCCTCATCACAGCGCGTCTCTCTATGCTCTGGTTGGCGGAGGGTCATTGCCGCGGCCCGGAGAGATCTCCCTGGCGCATAATGGCGTGCTGTTTCTGGATGAATTACCGGAATTTGACCGCAGGGTTCTGGATTCACTGCGTGAGCCACTGGAGTCAGGCCTCATCGCCATTTCGCGAGCCCGGGCAAAGGTCACGTTCCCGGCACGGTTTCAGCTGATTGCTGCCATGAATCCCGGGCCAACCGGGCATTATCAGGGACAGCACAATCGCTGCTCGCCTCAGCAGATCCTGCGTTATCTCAGTAAGTTATCAGGCCCGTTTCTGGATCGCTTTGATCTTTCGCTGGAGGTGCCGCTGTTGCCCGGTGGCATGCTCAGCGGTCAGCGACCGGCCGCTGAAAGTTCTGAGCAGGTTCGTCAGCGGGTCGTTGCGGCGCGAGCGATCCAGCTCGCCCGCGCAGGTAAAATTAACGCGCATCTGAATAATACGGAAATCCTGCGCTGGTGCCAGCCTGAAAAAGAGGATGCCGAATGGCTGGAGTCTGTGCTGGAAAAACTGGGGTTATCTGTGCGAGCCTGGCAGCGAATTTTAAAAGTGGCGCGCACCGTGGCCGATCTGGCCGGAGAGAAAGAGATTACCCGCCTCCATCTGCAGGAGGCGGTCAGCTATCGCGCGATTGATCGATTAATGATCCATTTGCATAACAGCCTGCAATAAAAAAGGGGCTCTCGCCCCTTTCTGTTAATCGTCGCTGTCGCTGTAGTCTTCAACGGTGTCCATCTGCGGCTTACCGCCAGACAGCGTGTGAAAACGCTTAGGACGCTTGATGCGGGTCATATACTTTGACCATACACGCTCAGCTTCCGTCTGCGGCTCACGCACGCCACGACACACTTCGATAAACAAACGTTCTTCTTCTGTTGCCGGCTCACGCTTCGATAAATCCAGCTCATTAAAGGCGAAACCGTGGCGTTCCAGAAGCTGGGCTTCTTTAATAGTAAAGTCACCGTGGCGTGAGAAACCACGCGGGTAATGTTTGTTATCAAAGAAACGATTCTCTGTTAAGAAGCTTTCCGCCATGTTACACGCTCCTGATTCTCTAATGCCGTGCTGTTAATGGCGCGGAGTATTAGATAGGCTTGACAGAGTGTAAAACAAAACATTTAAATCTATACGACAAACAATTTTTGGGAGCGCGTTGTGGATACGGAATTACTGAAAACTTTCCTTGAAGTGAGCAGAACACGTCATTTCGGGCGTGCTGCTGAAGCCCTTTACCTTACGCAATCTGCTGTCAGTTTTCGCATCCGTCAGCTGGAGAATCAGCTCGGCGTTAACCTTTTTACCCGGCATCGCAACAACATACGTCTGACTGCCGCCGGGGAGCGACTGCTTCCTTATGCGGAAAGCCTGATGAGCACCTGGATAATGGCGAAGAAGGAGGTTTCTCATACTGAGCAGCATCATGAGCTCTCGATAGGTGCCAGCGCATCGCTCTGGGAGGCCTATCTGACACCCTGGCTTCAGACGCTGTATGAGAATCGTGAGAGCCTGCATTTAGAAGCACGCGTGGCGCAGCGGCATCTGCTGGTTAAGCAGCTTCATGAGCGTCAGCTGGATCTGTTAATTACCACTGAAGCGCCTAAGATGGATGAATTAACCAGCCAGCAGATTGGCCATATTTCGCTGGCACTGTTCTGTGCCCGCCAGAGCGAAAAGCGCGAAAAGTATGACTACATCAAGCTGGAGTGGGGAGCCGATTTCCATCAGCATCAGAGCTACCTCTCTGGCGCTGATGATGTGCCGGTGCTGACCACGACATCGGCACATGTCACCCGTGAACTGCTCTGCACTACGGGTGCATGCGCGTTTCTGCCAGACTTCTGGCAAAGCGTATACAGTGAACTGATGGTGATGCCGGATGCACCGGTCGCCGTTCGTCCGCTGTATGCGGTCTGGTTGCAGAACAGCGATCAGCAGGCGCATATCCGTCAGCTGCTTAAATTCCCGATTCTGGTCAGGCAAAACAGCTGAATTAGCAGGCAGGCGTGCAGAAAGAAGAGATCAGAGACCAGTTAGATTTAGCTGGTTTTTCTTTTTTGCTTTTTTATAAGCAAAAAAAAATCCTTTGCCGAAGCAAAGGATCGTTTTCTGGCAGGGGCGGAGGGACTCGAACCCCCAACACCCGGTTTTGGAGACCGGTGCTCTACCAATTGAACTACGCCCCTAAATAGGGTGGCGGAACGGACGGGGCTCGAACCCGCGACCCCCTGCGTGACAGGCAGGTATTCTAACCAACTGAACTACCGCTCCACCGATTCTGTACTGAGGTCCGCTTGCGCTGACTTCAGGTATTTCGCCCGCTCCGCGTCACCGGAGTGGTCACGACCAGCATACTGGTCTTAAATTGATGCCTGGCAGTTCCCTACTCTCGCATGGGGAGGCCCCACACTACCATCGGCGCTACGGCGTTTCACTTCTGAGTTCGGCATGGGGTCAGGTGGGACCACCGCGCTAAAGCCGCCAGGCAAATCTTGGTGCACGAAACGAAAAACTCTTCGCTTCTGCTTATTCTTTATCCGTCACAAACTGAAAATCATGTCTCTCAAAAACGCCTCTGGCGTTGTAAGGTTAAGCCTCACGGGTCATTAGTACCGGTTAGCTCAACGCATCGCTGCGCTTACACACCCGGCCTATCAACGTCGTCGTCTTCAACGTCCCTTCAGGACCCTCAAGGGGTCAGGGAGAACTCATCTCGGGGCAAGTTTCGTGCTTAGATGCTTTCAGCACTTATCTTTTCCGCACTTAGCTACCGGGCAGTGCCATTGGCATGACAACCCGAACACCAGTGGTGCGTTCACTCCGGTCCTCTCGTACTAGGAGCAACCCCCCTCAATTCTCCAGCGCCCACGGCAGATAGGGACCGAACTGTCTCACGACGTTCTAAACCCAGCTCGCGTACCACTTTAAACGGCGAACAGCCGTACCCTTGGGACCTACTTCAGCCCCAGGATGTGATGAGCCGACATCGAGGTGCCAAACACCGCCGTCGATATGAACTCTTGGGCGGTATCAGCCTGTTATCCCCGGAGTACCTTTTATCCGTTGAGCGATGGCCCTTCCATTCAGAACCACCGGATCACTATGACCTGCTTTCGCACCTGCTCGAGCCGTCACTCTCGCAGTCAAGCCAGCTTATGCCATTGCACTAACCTCACGATGTCCGACCGTGATTAGCTGACCTTCGTGCTCCTCCGTTACTCTTTGGGAGGAGACCGCCCCAGTCAAACTACCCACCAGACACTGTCCGCACCCCGGA